>NZ_JBSFPS010000115.1:0-28967 GCF_053588315.1 Streptosporangium sp. NPDC003464
TGCTCGTCGCCGGCGCGGCGCAGTTCCTCCAGCTCGGTGCGTGTCGCGTCGGTCTGGGCGCGGGCCCGGCGGCTGTCGTCCTGGGCGGCGGCGAGTTGGGTGGCCGGGGTGTCGGTACGGCTGCGCTGCTCGGTGAGCTGGTCGTCCAGCGCCGCCGCGCGGGCGCGGGCGGCGTCCTCGCGCTCCTCGGCCTGCCGCTGGGCCTGGAGCGACGGGACAGTTCGCCGCGGCGATCGACCGGCACGGCGGCCATCTGCCCCTGCCGCATTCCAGCTAGTGGCTCGTCTCGGAATCTCGAACGGGTAATTGGTCTCGGGCGGTGAGGCCGTCAGGCTGGCTGCTTCCGCAACATGGAGGTGATCATGGTTCGCCGACCGGAGGTGTCCGTCCGGCCGTTGACGATGGAGGAAGGCCGCAAGCTGCAGCGGATCCGGTGAAACTGCGGCGGGCGATCGTGGTGATGATGTCCGGCCAAGGTCGAAGCGTTCCGGACATCACCTCGTTGATGCAGGTCAGTGACGACTACGTCCGTGATGTCATCCATGCCTTCAATGAGCGGGGGTTGCGGCGCTGGACCCAAAATGGGGCGGGGGCCGTCCACGAACGATCAGTGAGCAGGTACGTGAGCAGATCTGATTGCCAAGACGGTCCCGGCTGAGTGGGGCATCGCCGGGATGTCGACCTGGAGCCTGCGCACCCTGGCCGAGCACCTCATCACTCGAGGCGTGGTGGCCGCGAACAGCCGCGAACACCTGCGGCGGATCCTGCGCGCGGGCAGGGTGGTCTGGCGGACCACCGCCTGGAAGCCTCCAACGACCCGTACTTCATCGCCAAGATGCAGCGCGTGCTGGAGTTATACGATCAACGGCCCGCCGAGGGGCAGGCGGTCTGCGTCGATGAGTTCGGGCCGCTGAACCCGATGCCCCGCAAGGGCAAACGCTGGCGGCCGGCCGGAAGTCCGGCGCGGCTGCGGGCCACCTACAACCGCTATTACGGCGTGATGCACATGACTGCCGCCCTCGACCTGGCCACCGGCCAGCTGTACTACCGCATCCGCAAACGCAAGCGGTGGCGGGAGTTCTTGTCCTTCCTCAAGACACGGCGATCGGCGCCTACGTCCGCTGGCTCAACATCCGCGCCCAGCCCAAGACCAACTCCACGGCCAGCTCACCCATCAGGAGTTGGACCAGTTATCCAGCCAAGGCCGCATGAAGATCGCTAGATGTCGAGGAGTCGCAGGGCCGCTTGGCTTCTGGCGATCAGTTCGGGGTCGCCTTCGGTCATGCGCAAAGTCAGGGCCTCGTGCAGCACCTCGCGCGCCTCATGTCTGCGACCCAGGTCAGCGAGGGTCTTGCCGAGATGCTGGAGCGGGAAGTACAACATCTCGGGTACCTCTTTTCTCGCCAGGGCGAGCATCTCGCGGCAGAGAGTTTCCGAGGCAGCCGCGTCGCCTGAGTAGCGATAGGCGTCGGCCAGATTGATTGACGCCGCGATCCGCCTGCCGCTCGTGTCCGCCAGATCGAGCGCACGGTTGAGGTGATCGATCGCGTCGCCGTACTCGCCCAGAACCAGCAGCCCGACCCCCAGCGCGCGCAGCGTGGTGTAGTCGGTGGGGTCTTGAGCACGGGCCGAGTCGACGAGCGCGGTGAGCCTGTCGCGATCGCTGGGGACCATCCGTTGCCGCTCGTCGTAGGTGATGAGCTGGTTGATTTCTTGGAAGAGCACAGCCAAGCATTAAAGCGCATTCTTGGCGAGCAGAGGCAGGGCGAAGGGACAGGGCGCCCAGGACGACAAGAATGGCCTCACCAATCCCGCCAAGGTTCGGTGACGGGCCATTAGCCGGGTGACAGCGCAGCGGACGTGCCGTCGATGAAAACCCGCAGGCCGTGTTCGAAGGCCTCCTCGCCGATCGGCCCGCCGCCCTCACGCAGGGCAGCCACCAGCACGGCCGGTGCGCGGTCCAGGGACTCCGGCGACGGCGCTGCCGCCTGCTCCTGCAGGACGAATCCGTTTACGTAGTAGGTCAGGGAAGCGATCGTGTGCAGCGCCAGCGCCGGTGTGAAGCCCCGTTCGACCATGGCTGTCAGCTCCTGCTCGAACAGGGCTACGGTCTCGGGACTCAGTGAACGGGCGTGGGCGACCACGCGTGCGCCGTCGCGCCGGGCCAGAAGCGTGGTGCGGTAGGCCCGGGCGCGGCGCAGGAGCCAGTCCTGCCAGGCCTCGTCGTCACGGGGCGGGCCCATCCCCGGAGCCCGGCAGATCGCGTCGGCCATCCCGTCGAGCAGTTCCTGCTTGGTGCGGATGTGCCAGTACAACGCGGGGGACTGAACGCCGAGTTCCGCGGCGAGTCGGCGCACCGTGAGTCCCTCCAGCCCTACCTCGTCGAGCAGCCGAAGCGCGGTGTCGATCAGCACCTGCTTGGTCAGACCGGGCCTCTTGTCGATGGGCATGTGAGTAGCTTAGCGTCGCTAAGTGAAGCCCTTAGCGATGCTAAGTGAGGAGGCGTAGTGCGTGCTTACGACGAGGGGCAGGGGCCGCCGATCGTGATGGTCCATCCGGGGCTGTCCGACGGGAGGCGATGCGGGAAAGTGGCCGCGATCCTGTCCGGCCGTTACCGGGTGCTGCGACTGGACCGCCGGCAGTACCGGCTGGATCGCGGCGCGCCCGTCCAGGTCGAGCAGGAGGTCGAAGACGTGCTGGCGCTCATACGCTCCGTCGGGAAGCCGGTGGTTCTCTACGGTCACTCCTCCGGAGGGGTGGTCGCACTGGAGGCCCTGGTGGCCTCGCCGTCCTCGTTCGCCGGCGCCGTGATCTTCGAGCCGTCCGCGGTGATCGGGCCGCCGCTGTCGGGGGAGGGCGGCGAGGTGCTTCAGCGGGCTCGCGCGGCGATGGCGTCGGGCAAGCCGGGCAAGGCGTTGACGATCTTCATGCGGGACACCGTCGGACTGCCGGACCGGCAGGCCTGGCTCGGCGGCGCGATCACCGCCCTCATCCCGTACTACCGCCGCCTCGTCCCCAGGCAACTCGACGACCTCGAGGCGATGGACCGGCTCGGTGTACGCCTCGACGCCTACGCCGCGATCGAGGTCCCCACGGTCCTGCTCGGCGGCGAGCACAGCCCGGCGAACCTGGCCGAGCGGCTGGACGCTGTCCAGCGCGTGATGCCGCGCGCCGAGCGGGTGGTGCTCTCCGGATGTGACCACGGGGCCGACCTGAAGAAGCCGGCCGAGGTTGCCCGCGTCATCCGGGAGCTGGCCGAGAAGGTGATTGTCGGCTGAGACGATCCGCCCCCGAGTGGAGACAGCGCTGCCACGGAAGCTGCTCACGCGCCGGGCGGCCTCCAGATAGGCCCTCGGCTCCCGAGCGTGTCCTCGGCCGCCAGGCCAGTGCGGCAGGGGAGCACGAGATCAAGTATCTCTCAGTGCGGTTCCCATGGAGGACATCGGATATAATTGATCATGCGTCGGCCTCCTTCGAGCCCGACGCTTTTTTTATGTCCATCGAACTCACTCAGCAGCGCGCTCGCGGGCGCCTCTTCCACGCCATGATCACGGATCCGCGTGGTGACCAGCTCCTGCCGCTGGCAATGCTTCGGGAGCGCTACCCGGACCTCCACGCGCGTCACGTCGCCAAGTACACCGGCCGAGAGCACCTTCTACGTGAACGAGTGATACCGCTCGAGTGCACCTGGGCCGACGTGGTCTTCCTTTCACCGCTCAACCCCACAGTGTTGTTCGACGCGGTGCGAAGTGCTGGGCTGCGCATGGGCGACGTCCCGGTCTGGACACTCGACGCCTCGCAACTCGACCCAGCACGATGCTGCATCCGGCTCATGCGCGTCACACCGGGAGCCCGGACTGCCGACCCCGGCACCGAGGACGACTATCTCCCGCTGACAACCGCCACGCTACGGGCAGTCTCCGAAGTGACCGACCGCGCTCTTGAGCGGCTCCGGAACCTCAGCCCAGACGAGCCGCTGCTGCCGTGGGGCGACGTGCCACACGTTCTCCACCGTGGGCCGGTAGCGCTCAACCTCTTCCAAGGACTGCCGTCACCTTCGACGCATCCCTGACATCCATGGCGGCCGGCTTCGAGCAGCACCCAGCCACGCCTGGCCGCCGGGCATGAGGTGACCATCCGAGAGGCCGGGCAGGTCGTGCCACGTGGGCACACCGACGAGCGTTTTCTCCGCATCGAGCGGCGCGTGCCCGGCCGCGTAGGCAACCCACACGCGTTCGAGGTCGGCCGGCATGCCCAGCCGATCCCGTTCCCACGGGCCCAGGTCGATGGATGATCATCGGCCTGGAGCGCGGGTGTTCACATCAGCAGTTCTTGGCCGACGGCGCGCAGAATTGGACCTCGGGGTAGCGCGGGGAGGGCTTGTCCAGCAGGGGCTGCGGCTTGCCGCGCAGGTGCAGGTCGAAGAAGGCGGCGACGTACTCGCGGGTGATGTCCACCGAGCGGGTTTCCTTCAGGCCGCTGCCGAGGTCCACGCCGAGCTGCTGGAGCAGCATGTCGTAGTCGGTGAAGGACGGGTGCAGCGCCCCCGTCACCACCAGCCAGCGTTTCCACCCGGTCAGGTGCTCCCAGTCCCGTTTCCAGGTGCTGTCGGCTGAGGGGGCGCCCATCAACAGGAACGGTCGCGCCAGCCCGCTCTTGGGGATCGGGAGGAACATGCTGCCGTCCATGTTGATCCCAGCGCGCACCCGGGAATCCTTCAACATGGTCTCCGGGGCGGCGGCCCCTCCGACGGACTGGCCCGCCATCGCGATCCGGGCCGGATTGATCAGGGCGCTGCCCTTCCACCTGGGCCGCGGACCGGTCAACTGGTCGAGCACGAAGGGAATGTCGATCGCCCGGTTCCGGATCACCTTCTGGCCGAAGTCGTCGTCGTTGACGTTCTGGCAGGCGGCGCAGGTGGCGACCCGCCCGTCAGGGAAGGTGGTGGCGAAGTTCTCGTAGGTGTGGTCGATGCCGGCCACCACATACCCTCTGCTCGCCAGGTCCTCGGCCAGACCCGTGAGCGAACTGCGAGGCCAGGTGAAGCCGGGCGACAACACCACGAGCGGCAGACTGCGCCGGCGTCCCGACGGCTCGGCGTCGGTGAAGGCGTTCGTCCGCGTCCGGCTCAGCCCTTCCGGCGGTATGTTCTCCAGTTCCTTGATCCCCGAGCCCTTCAAGAGCAGCTCCGACTCCTTGGGGGTGACGTACGGCGCGCGCCGCCCGGCACGCGCTGCCGTCGGGTACCACAGGGAGACCATGAGCTCCCTCGTCTTGGCCGCGGGGACCCACGGGTCGGGGCGGGAGGTGTCCGTCAGGTGCAGGGACGTCGTGCCGACCCGGTGAGGGCCGGTCGGCTCCGGGAGATACGGCGCGCCGGGTGCCGCGGCAGTGGCAGCGGCGGCGGGGGCCGGCGCCCAGACGATGGAGGCCGTGAGGGCGAACAGTCCCGCGACGGCGGCCACAAGTACGGGCCTTGTCCGCGCGGGGTAGGGGTTGTCGTGTGCCATGGGGTTGATCTTGCGGTCCCGGGTCGGCGCCGGCATCGGCCGCGAGTCCATAACACCCTCGGCCGAACGGTTGATCTCTGGAGTTGGGGCCGTGACTACTCGGCTCCTCGTCACCGACGAGCAGCAACCGTGACTACTCGGCTCCTCATCACCGACAACCGGCAAATGGACGGAGCCCTGCGCTCCGGCGCCGCCGGGTTCCCGCTCAAGGACAGCGGGCCCACGCTGCTCATCGAGGCCGTCCGGGCGGCCGCGGTGGGTGACGCGCTGGTGTCGCCGTCGGTGACCGTACGGCTGCTGCAGCACCCGGTGCCCCGGATGGGGCGGGTGAACAGCTGGGCGGCGAGCTCGGCCGGCCGTGGCGGGAGCGCGGGGAACGCGGCGGCAGTGGTCCGCCGCGTTCCGCGGGAGGGCGGGGTTCAGGCGGCGGGAGTGGTCTTCTCCTCGTCGCGGGGGAAGAAGGGGAGCTCGATGTGGACGCGGTCGGCGGCGGCGAGGATCTTCTCCGCGTCGTCGACCGGCGGGTGGATTGCCTGGTTGATCCGCATCTTGATCTCCTTGCCGTCGGTGCCCGAGGCCATCACCCTTCGGTCCCAGCCCCGGGTGAAGATCCCACCGGCACCGCCCAGGTCCAGGCAGGTGACGTACGGGCCGGGGGTGAAGTCGCGCAGCGGCACACCGAGCAGGTCGGCCGCTGCGTTGTACCCGGCGACCTTGCCGAGCGGGGTGGCGTGCTGGCACGCCTGCATGACCGTGTGCTCGGCGTCGAACGCCGCCGCAGCGGTGTCCCCGGCGACGAACACCTCGGGAAGGGCGCGCAGCCGCCGGTCCACCGGTATCCGGCCGAGGTGGTCGAGCTCGTCGCAGATCTGCCGGGTGAGCTCGCTGGCCCGCATCCCCACCGACCAGACCACCGCGTCCGCTTCGACCTTGGTGCCGTCGGACAGGACGGCATGCCCTTCGCCGACCTCGGTCACCGTCGTTCCAAGACGGCGTTCGACGCCCAGCTCGTCCAGTGCCGCCTCGATCTCCTCACGCGGGCCCGGGCCGAGCTGGGCTGCGACCACCTGCGACCGGTCCACCAGTAGCACCCGGCCCCGGGCGGCCAGCGCGGTCGCGGCCTCCAGACCGGTGAACCCGGCACCGACGACCACGGCCGTGTAGTCCTCTCGGTCGCGCAGATAGCCGGTGAGTCGCCGGGCTCCGTCGAGGGTGTCGATGTCGAAGAGCCGTTCAGCGCCCGGCAGGTCGTGGGGCCGGACGAGCCGGCTGCCGGCCGCCAGCACCAGGCGGTCGTAGCCGATCTCCTCACCATCGGCCACCACCGTGCGGCGGTCGGTGTCGATCGTGCTCACCGAGGCACGCAGGTGCCCGGCGCCGATCGGCCCGAGGATCCTGCGCAGCTCCACCTTGGCCAGGTCCGGCTCCGGCTCGTACAGGCGTGGCCGCAGCACCAGGTGCTCGTTCGGCGCGATGAGCGTGATGCGCAGGTCCGCACCACCGTCCGCGCGCTCGCGTGCCAGTGCCGCGCCCGCCGCGCTCCACACGCCCGCGAAACCGCCTCCGATGATCACAACGTGTGCCATCGTCTCGTCCTCTCTCAGCCTCGCCCCTGGGGATCCGGGGGCGGCAGGGAGACAAGACAGCGGGTTCAGATGTGACCGATGTGGGCGAACTTCTCGGGATTGGCCAGTCTCCGCAACGTCGTGATCCGCCCGTCGGCGATCTCCACGGTGTCGAGCCAGACCAGTTCGCCACCGCGGTAGGTCGCCAGGGCCGGCTGCCCGTTCACCTCGATGATCTGGAACGCGTCGGGACGCCTGATCTCGATCTGCCTGACCGCCAGCAGGGCGATCGGCTCGGCGCCCTGCACCGGCCTGCGCGCGGCGGTCACCTTGCCGCCGCCGTCGGCGACATAGACGACCTCGGGGTGCAGCAGCTCGACGAGCTCAGCCATGTTTCCCGCGTCGGCGGCCGCCTTGAACGCCTTGAGCAGACGTTCGGTCTCGGCCCTGGACGCCCGGGGCCGTTCCTTGACCGCGGCGACCCGCGCCCGCGCGCGGGAGGCGAGCTTGCGGCCGGCGGCGGGCGTGCTGCCGAGCACCTCGGCGATCCGGTCGAACGGGAAGTCGAAGACGTCGTGCAGCACCAACGCGACGCGCTCGGCCGGGGTCAGCGTCTCCATGACCACCAGCATCGCGGTGCTCACCGACTCGTCCATGAGCACCTGAGCGGCGGCGTCGGGCCCGGTCAGCAGCGGTTCGGGGAGCCAGGGCCCGACGTAGGACTCCCGCCGGACACGGGCCGACTTGAGCACGTTGTAGGACGCCCGGGCGGCCAGGGTCACCAGCCAGGCCCGCAAATCGCGCACCTCGGACAGGTCGGCGGCGGCGGCGCGCAACCAGACCTCCTGCGTCACGTCCTCGGCCTCGGCCACACTGCCGAGGATCCGGTAGGCCGCCCCGAATACGGCGGGGCGATGCGATTGCCAGTCGGCCTCCGCCAACGCACCGGTCGGCTCCACCCTCGGCCTCCTGCCCTTCTCGATCAGTGCTCGGCCGCCGATTCTAGGGGTCCCGAGGTCACCTGGGCCGCCGCGACCAGGCGTATGCCCACCAAGCGCTGCCCCTGGTCGGCCTCGCCGACCCCACCGAGACCTCCGGCGAGGGCGAGTCCTTGTGAACGGAGCCGAGGCCTGACCACGCCGCCCGCATCAGAACGGCAAGTGGCGACAGTACGCGCTCCGATAACGGGGTTCCGGGACCCCTGGTCAAGGCCTGTGAATCATGTGTTGCGGCCCAGCCGATAGAGTCGCCCGGTATGCCCGCGCTTCCTCTCCGCCGGCGACGGACAGGGATCACCGTCGCCGTAGCCCTGGCCGCCATCCTCGGTTCAGGCACTGCCGTCTACCTGACGCTTCGCACCGAAGGCTCGCCCCAGCGGACGGCGACCGCGTTCCTGACGGCCTGGCAACGCGGCGACCTACCCGCCATGAAAGCCCAGGTGCTGGAACCGCCCCGAGACTTCGACGGCGTTTATGACGCCTTCACCAAGGGCTCCCAGGCCAAGCAGATAACCATCCGGAGGATCCGCGTCCGCCCCAAGGCCAACCTGAATTTCGGGGAGACCGCCACCTACCACGCCACGTTCTCCGTCACCCTCGACGGTCCGGTCCCCTATACCTATGACGGACAACTGGAGATCATCGATTTTGACCGCGCCTGGAAAGTTACCTGGTCACCCAGCGCGATCCACCCCGAACTGCAGGAGATCGGCTCCAGCGAGGTACGGCAAATCCGCGTCGTACCCCAACGCGATGGCTCCTCCCGGCTTGTCCTCCTGGAAACGCGGGCCAGAGGAGAGCAGGCAGGACGGCTCTTCGCCGACGAAGGCCTCAAACTGGCGGCAATCCTGGCCGACTCGGCCCAACCCGGGGTCACCGGTTACTGAGCTTGTGGGTGTGGTGCCGTCGAGGGCTGACGACGACAGAGCACCGGATATGTCGGATTCATGCGGTACGCACAAGGTGGTGGCCTGACCGCCGAACGCCGGACCTTTGCCGAACGCCGGACCTTTCGCGGACAGCTCCGCCTGCAGGCAGCGGAACTGTCCGCCCGACGACAGCCCAATCCCGTGATCGCCAAACGGCTACGGGTCGGCGTGCGCTCGGATCAGCGCCGGCGCAAGACCTGGACCGAAGCAGGGCTCCAGGCACTGCCGGCCCGCAGGGACCGCACGTACGCGGGCGTTGGAGGGGATACGCGCGGACACTTCAGGGCGCGGCCTGTCAGCTCGCGTGCAGCGCCAGGGTGGGGGAGAGGCGGGAAGCGCGGACCGCGGGATAGAGGCCGGCGACCGTGCCGATGACCAGCGTGGCGGCCAAGCCCCCGCCGACCGCCCACAGCGGGATCACCCAGGGGATGCCACTGCTCGCCGCGTAGACGCCGGTGGCGGCAGCACCCAGGACGATGCCGGCGGCGCCGCCGAGCCCGGACAGCAGCAGCGACTCGGTGATGAACTGGCTCCTTATCTGGCCGCGGGTGGCGCCGATCGAGCGCCTGAGCCCGATCTCGTAACGACGCTCGAGAACCGAGATGATCATGGTGTTGGCGACACCCACGCCGCCCACCAGGAGTGCCACTCCTCCAAGGCCGAGCAGCAGGTTGCTGAAGGCTCCCTCCACGGCGGCCTTGGCCTGGAGCCCGGACGAGGGGTCGCTGACGTTGACATTGTGCGGGGTCTGCGGGTCGACCGAGCGCGGGATCAGGGCGTGGACGGCGTCGACCCTCACGTCGGCAGAGCGCTCGTAGACGGTCGTGGGACGGCCGTCGAAGCCGAGTCGGGAGCGGGCCACGTCCCAGCCGACCAGCGCGGAGCGGGCGATGTCGGGGGCCAGGGGCAACGGGCCGATGATGCCGAGCACGGTGAAGTACTGCCCGTTGATGTAGACCTGCTGGCCGGCCGCAGTGATGCCGAGGCGCTTGGCGGCCACATCGCCCAGGACGACGGACGGGTACTTGCCGGTGGCGCCGTTCAGCCAGGTGCCGCTCATCATGCGAGCCCGCAGGGTGGTGAGGAGGTCCCCGCTCGCGGCCTGGACCGCGATACCGCCGGTGATGTCGCCGGAGATCTTGTCCGAACGCCTTACGGAGAAGGGGAGCTGACCGGTGGCGCCGACGTGTTCCACACCGTCGATCCGCGCCACCCGGCCCGCCGCGTCCTCGGCCAGCGGTACTTTCTTCCCTGTCAGGAGATCCTCGCCCGGGGTGATGACGAGCATGTTGGTACCCAACCTGTCGAGTTCCTGAAGGAGCTGCTCCTTGCTGGACGCGGAGATGCCCACCACCGCGATCATCGTGGCGATGCCGATCGCGATGCCCAAGGCAGACAGCACCACCCGCATCGGGCGGTTCCGCATCCCGGCCGAGCCGGTGTGCAGCACGTCCCGGGGTGTCAGCCTGGCCGGCTTCAGGGCCGGCCGCCGCCCGCTCACCGGGCGTCCCCCTTCGAGAGGGAAGCCACCACGGGGTTGCCGGCGTCCTCGACGACCAGGCCGTCGCGGATCCTGACCCGGCGGGGCAGCATCTCGGCGATCTCCGTGTCGTGGGTGATGACAGCGATGGTGGCGCCCTCCTTGTTGAGTTCATGGAGCAGCTCCATGACGGCCTCGCCGGACGCCGAGTCGAGCGCGCCCGTCGGCTCGTCCGCGAGCAGCAGATCGGGCTCGCCGACAACCGCCCTTGCGATGGCGACCCGCTGCTTCTGCCCGCCGGACAGCTCGTGAGGCCGGTGCTTCAACCGCTCGCCGAGCCCCACCCGTTCGAGTGCCTCGCCCGCCCTCCTGCGGCGTTCGGCGCGCGGCAGCCCGGAGTACAGCAGCCCCTCGGCCACGTTGTCCTGGGCGCTCATGCCTGGCACCAGGTGGAACGCCTGGAAGACGAACCCGATGTGCTGGGCCCGCAGCGCGGAGAGCTTGCGGTCGCTGAGCGCAGCCGCGTCGTACCCCGCGATCCGCACGGACCCGGCCGTCGGCAGGTCGAGGGTGCCGACGATGTGGAGCAGCGTGGACTTGCCCGACCCCGAGGGCCCGACGATCGCGAGGAGTTCACCCCGCTCGATGGTCAGGTCCACCCCGCGCAGCGCGGTGACGCCGCCCGGGTACTCCTTGGTGACGCCGGCGAGTTCGACCACCGGCGGCGCGGTTCGGATGGCCGTGCTCATGTCGACGGCACCCCGACCCGCATGCCGCCCCGCAGCCCGTCGCCGGAGATCTCCACCCGGCCCTGCGCGAACATGCCGAGCTTCACCTTCACCTCACGGGCCTTGCCGTTCTCGACGACCTGCACCCCGAACGAACCGTCGTCCAGCGCGAGCAGCGCCCCGACCGGCACACTCAGCACGTTCTTGCGGGTCTCGCCCTTGAGCCACACAGTGGCGGGCGACTTGTCGAAGCCCTTGACCTTGCCGGGGTCACCGAACGTGACCACGACGGCGATCCGGGGGGTCTTGTCGTTGGGGTCGTCGCCGAACTTCGCGGTGGACCCGACCGAGGAGACGGTGCCGCGTGTCCTGGTCCCGTCAGGCAACTGCACCTGCACTTCCTTGCCGACCTTGACCAGCGCCGCCTGCGCCACCTTCACCTGCAACCGTACGACCCGGGCCGAGCCGGTGGTGGTGAGCAACCTCTGCCCGAGCGCGGTCCGGTCGCCGACCGCCGCGTCCGCGCTCTGCACCCGCACCGCACCGGGCGCGAACGCGATCTGGTCGGGACCGGTCTCGCCGGTCTCCTCCAGCCCGTGCGCCCGCTGCCACCGCTTGACCGCGTCGGCCGTGCCGGGCGTGAACTTGTTGTCGGCGACGAGGCCGCTGCCGTACCCGAGCGCCCGCAGGTTCCGCTTCAGCTGCCGGACGTCGTTGCCCGAGTTCCCGCTCCTGAGCGACCGGTACATGGGCTCGGTTCCATACATCAGCCGTACGCTCTTGCCGTCGACGGCGTAGAGCCGGTCGTCCCGCCTGATCTTGGCACCGGCGGCACTGATCCAGGTCACCGTGCCGGCCGCACCCGAGTTGACCCTGCTCTCCTTGTTGTAGCCAAGAGTGCCGTCCACGCTGGTGCTGCTGACCAGATCGCCGTCGGTGATCGGCGCGGTGGCCGGTGGCAGCCCGGTCCGCTGTTGCCCGGAGTCCTTGGCGTCCGACTGGTCGACCAGGCCCGTGACAGCGAAGCCGCCACCCGTCACGGCCGCGACCGCCGCCACGGTGACGGCTGTGGTGCGGCCCCTCATGCGGCGCACTCGTTCAGCGCCTTCATGAACTTCTCCGGGTCAGCCCCCTGGGGGAGCTTGAAACCGCTGTTCGCCCCGTCCGGCCCCGCCTTGGGGTCGGGCATGTCGAAGCCCTTCGCGCGCACACACTCCGCGATCTTGACCTGCTGGTCCAGCGACTGCTGGCTGCCTGAGTCGCTGTGGCCCCCGCTGCCTCCGCTGCCGCACTCGTCGAGCGCCTGCTTCCACTTCTCCGGAGAGACTCCGGCGGGCTGGTTGAGCACCTCGGCGTACGGGTTCGCGCCCGGCTTCAGGTCGGGCACGTCCATGCCCTTGCCGCGCAGGCAGGAACGCAGGGCCTGCGCCTTGTCGGCGGCCGCACTGTCGCCCGCTCCGCTGCCGCCCGCTCCGTTACCGCCCGTCGTGACCGTCTCCTTCGCCCCATCGTCCGATCCGGACGATGGGGAGCAAGCGGTGGTGAGCATGGCCAGGGCGGCAAGACCGGACGCCAGGACCAGGGGGAGCCTGTGGTTCCTCATTGTGTTTCTCCTCGCGGACAGGGGTGCGCGGCGGCGGGCGCCGCGCCGGTACCGCGTGATCGCGGCTGGTGAGAGAGTCGCAGAGGGGGCTGTTTCGTTTCTCTTACAGCCGACCCGAGCCCCGGTGCGGGCCGACTGCAGGCCCGGGCACGCGGGTCGGCGCAACAACGGCGAAAGGTCCATTTCAGATAGACATAAGGCATGCGCGTACTAGTGGTGGAAGACGAGGCGTTCCTGGCCACGATGATCGCCTTGGGTCTGCGCCGTGACGCGATCACGGTGGATGTCGCCCTCGACGGCCTCAGTGGGCTGCGCAAGGCGCAGCTCGGTGATTACGACGTACTCGTGCTCGACCGCGACCTGCCGGGCCTGCACGGCGACGAGGTCTGCCGCCGACTGGTCGCCGACGGCCTGCTCACCCGTATCCTGATGCTCACCGCCGCCACCACCATCCCCGACCGGGTCGCGGGCCTGGGCCTCGGCGCCGACGACTACCTCACCAAGCCGTTCGCGTACGACGAGCTCCTGGCCAGGGTCCTCGCGCTCGGCCGGCGTGCCAGGCCGGCGCTCCCTCCGGTCATCGAGCGGGCCGGAATCGTCCTGGACACCGCACGCCGCCAGGTCGAACGGCACGGCCGCAGGCTCACGCTCACCCGCAAGGAGTTCGCCGTCCTGGAGACCCTGATGCGGGCCGACGGCGCGGTGGTCAGCGGCGAGGACCTCATCGAGCAGGTGTGGGAGGAGTATGCGGGTTACAACACCAATCCGGTACGGGTCGCCCTCAGCCGGCTGCGGGCCAAACTCGGCGATCCGCCGGTCGTGGAGACCGTCTCCGGCGCCGGTTACCGCATCGCCCTCGCCCCGGCCGCACCGAAGGACGACGAGCGATCCCCGGCCGATCTTGAGGAAGGCAAGTGATCCGCACCCGCACCAGGGGATGGCAGGCGCTCCGCCGGCTGCGCCCCGCCACTGAGCGCGCCCGCCTCACCGTCCTGTACGGCAGCCTGCTGCTCGGCGCGGCGTGCGTGCTCGTCACGGTCATCTACTCCTTCGTCCAGGACGGGCTCGACAACCGCATCGGCAGCGCCTTCTCGGGCGTATGGCCGGTCATCCAAGTCGCCCCGCCCACGGCATCCGGACCCCGCCCCGGCGGTCTGCCCACGGCATCCGGACCCCGCCCCGGCAGCCTGATCTCCTTGGACCAGGCCGGCGAGTACGCCCAGACCAAGATGGTCGGCGCCGCCGCCGACGCCACGCTCAGCCGCCTGCTCACCGTCTCCGGCATCGCACTCGCCGTCTTCGCCGCATTCTCACTGTTGCTGGCCTGGTGGATGGCGGGCCGCGTGCTGCGCCCGGTCGGCGTGATCACCGCCACCGCCCGAAAGCTCTCCGGCGAGAACCTCCACCAGCGCATCGGCCTGAAGAGCCCGCCCGGCGAGCTGAAGGAACTGGCCGACACCTTCGACCAGATGCTGGACCGGATCGAGCAACTGGTCACCGCCCAGCGAAGGTTCGCCGCCAACGCCGCGCACGAACTGCGTACCCCGCTCGCCGTCCAGCGGGCGGCGGCCGACATCGGCCTGCTCGACACGGACCCCGAACGGGTGCGATGGATCCGCAGCAAGCTCATCGAGGTCGCCGACCACAGCGAACACCTCATCGAGTCGCTGCTGCTGCTCGCCGCCACCGACCAGGGACTGGAGCGACCCGAACCGGTCGCGCTGGACAAGACCACAACGAACGTGGCCGCCGAACTCGCCGACGAGGCGGGGGAGCGCGGTATCTCCGTCGAGATCACGGCCGCGCCGACAACCGTCGAGGGCGACCCGGTGCTGCTCGCCCACCTCGTCCGCAACCTGCTCGGCAACGCCCTGCGCTACAACGAGTGGGGCGGCATCGTCCGGATCACCCTCACCGCCCCGGACCGTACGCTCACCGTCGCCAACACCGGGTCGCTCGTGCCCGCCGACGAGGTCCCTCTGCTCTTCGAGCCGTTCCGCCGCCTCCATGAACGTCGGCACACGGCGGGCGAGGGCGCCGGGCTCGGCCTGTCCATCGTCGCCTCCATCGCCCGAGCCCACGGCGCCGCCGTTACCGCCGAGGCCAACCCTAGGGGCGGCCTCACCGTGCGCGTGTGTTTTCCTTGACGAGCACCGCCCCAACTGGCCCCCAAGAGCTCCTGACACAATGACGTGAGGCGTCGCCGGCAGATGAGCGCGCAGCCGAGGCTGAAGAGCTCGGCGGGCGTTCGCCGTGGTCCGTGCACTCAGCGGGTCTCCTGTCGATCGGCCCGGTTCCGGATCCCGCCGAGTACGGCGTCGAGCATCCGGTCGAACTCCGCCACAGACCCGAAGCCGGCCTGCAGGGGCGTGAGGGTGGCCATCGTCGGGTACACCGTGGCGTCGATCGCGGGCATGTCACCGACCCCGTCGGGCCCGCCGCTGAGGACCGCCAGCAGATATCCGTTGAGAAAGCCGAACAGCATCAGCGGCGCGTCCGCGACCACCTGGTCGGGCAGACCGGCCTCACGCATCGCGGTGACCAGTCGTTCCAGGGCGGCGAGGGCCACCGGCGAGGTCTGGGCGCGCGTAGCCAGCAGCGGGAACACCCGGGGATGCCGGTAGGCCATCTCCCGGTAGCGGTGCGCCGTCCAGCGGGTGATCTCTTCCCAGCCGCGGGGCGTGTCGTCCGCGCCGGCCGCCACCTCGGCGAGCACGGCCTCGGAGATCGCGTCCAGCAGCGCCGCTTTGCCCTTGATGTGGTGGTAGATCGACATCGGGTCGACCCCGAGCTCCTCCGCGAGCCGCCGTATCCCGAAGCGCTCGAGGCCGTCGCGGTCGACGAGCACGACGGCGGCGGCGGCGATGCGCCCGCGATCGAGCCCCGCCGACGTGCCCTGTGTGCGTCTGGCCACGTCTACTCCCTCCCTCTTGCCAAATCTACACCGTAGAATTTATCGTGCAGGTGGAAACCTACGACGTAGGTTTCGGAGGGAAGCGGTCATGACCACAATGTCCAGCTGCCCGCGGTCACCGTCTCGGTCGAGCATCGCCTCCTCCCTCGGACAGTCCACTGTCGGTGGCCCATCCAGCACGCCCTCACCGCACCCACCCTGCGGACCCGCTACCCGGTGGCAAGGACGTCCGAGCGCCGAGCACCCCCGCCCCCGTACAGACAGGAGACCCGCATGCCCAAGCTGCCTGAGCCGCAGCTCGCCAACGCCGACGACCTGGTCCGGCTCGACCCGGTCTCCGCCCGAACGGCCGTCGGCAGCAGCCACAACCTGAGGAGCGCCTGATGAGACCCCTGGAGATCCTGCTGTCGGCCGCCAACCTGCTGGGGCTCGCGATCGTGGTGATCCCCCGGCTACGCGCGCTGCGCCGGCCAGGCTCCGTGGTGCCCGCCGCGCTGCTCCTGGCGGCAGCGCAGCTCCTCGTCGAAGGCCCGCGCTGGCAGCTGGCCCCTGCCTACGCGCTGACCGCGATCCTCTTCCTGACCTGGCTGACCGGCGTCGTCCGGCCGAGCGCCGTGCACGTCAACCGACTGGTCGCCGGCTCAGCCGCCGGACTGGGTGCGCTGGCGGCCCTCGCCTCCATCCTCCTGGCGACGGTGATGCCCGTATTCCGTTTCCCCGAGCCGACCGGACCGTATGCGATCGGCACTACGACCTACCACTGGGTGGACGCAGGCCGTCCGGAGCTGTTCACCGACGCCCCCGATGATCACCGGGAACTCATGGCGCAGGTCTGGTATCCCGCCGAGCCTCAGCCGTCGGCGCCGCGCACCCCCTACATCCAAGACGCCGAGGCGGTGACGTCGGCGATGGCGCGCCTGGCCGGCTTCCCGGAGCCCGTCTTCAGCCAGCTCAGGTACGTGACCACCAACGCCGTCACGTCCGCTCGGATGGCGGTCGACCGCCCCCGCTACCCGGTGCTCATCTCCCTCACCGGGCTCAGCGGGTTCCGCGCCGCGAGCACCTTCCAGATCCAGGAACTGGTCTCGCACGGCTACGTGGTCGTCGGGCTCGACCAGCCGGGCGCCGCCGCCATGACACGCTTCCCCGACGGGCGGGAGATCCCGGGGTGGCCCAGGGACAAGATCTATCCGCTGATCAGCCAGAGCTGGACGCCGCGGCCCGACGCGCCGACACTCCAGGGGGAGGCGCTTCCCGACGGGATCATCCCGTACTTCGCGCAGGACGTCAGCTTCGCGCTCGACCGGCTCGCGGGGCTGAACGGAGCCGACCCCGACGGCATCCTGACCGGCCGCCTCGACCTCGAGCGCGCCGGCGTCTTCGGGATCTCGTGGGGCGGCGCGACCGGTGCCGAGGCGTGCGCGAAGGACCAGCGCCTCAAGGCGTGCTTCATCATGGACGTTCAAATGACGGCCCACGTCGTCAGGGCGGGCTTGCGGCAGCCAGTCATGTTCATGACCCGCGATACCGAGACCTTCCGTCTCGAACGGGAGCGCAGCGGCGGCTGGCCGGAGAAGGAGATCTCCGAGACCATCGAGACCATAACCGACGTGTACCAGCGCCTGCCGGGCGCCGGCTATTACGTGGAGGTCCCTGGGTTGTTCCACGTCGACTTCACCGACGTCCCGGTCTGGTCACCGGTCACACCGCAGCTTGGCCTGAACGGGACGATCGACGCTCAGCGAGCACACGACATCGTCAACGCCTACTCGCTCGCGTTCTTCGACAAGCATCTCAAGGGACAGTCACCGTCACTGCTCGAAGGGCCGTCGGGCCGCTTCCCGGAAGCGCGGTTCATGCATCACCGGGGCGGGCTGGAGCAGCCGTCAGCCGCCACGCGCCCTCGGTGACCGTTGTCCATGCCGCCAGGCCGGGCGGACGAGGGGTCCGCCCGGCGGGGGCCCGGTACTACTCCGTAAATCTTGTTACCAGGGTGTTCGACTGGTGAGAAGATCGGGGGTGCTCCGAACAGCAAACGCAGTACTCGCAAGATTGCCGGAACCGCTGCACGCATTTGCGCTGAAGCACCGTGAACTGCTGAAGTTCGTGGTGGTGGGTGGAACAGCCTTTTTGGTGGACAACACGATGTTCTATGGGCTGAAGCTGACCGTTCTGGAACCGAAGCCGGTGACCGCGAAGATCATCGCGGTGCTCGTGGCGACGATCGTGTCCTACGTGTTGAACCGCGAATGGTCGTTCCGGACCAGGGGCGGCCGCGAGCGCCGTCACGAGGCGGCGCTGTTCTTCCTGGTCAGTGGCGTCGGTCTAGTGCTCAGCTCCGCGCCGCTATGGATCTCCCGGTACGTATTTCGTCTGGAGACCCCGGATGTGAGCCTGCTGACCCAGGAGATCGCCGACTTCACGAGCGCGCAGGTCATCGGCACGCTGATCGCCATGGTCTTCCGCTTCTGGGCGCTCCGGAAGTGGGTCTTCCCCGACGAGAAGGCCCGGTCCGGCAGCGTGCGACTGGCTCCCACTCCCGATTCCACGGACGAGGCGGCTTGATGGCGGCGAATCCAGAAGCCGTTCCGGCGGTTGGGCTGTTTCATGCCGGTGCGGGCACGCGCTGTCATGGCCCAGGCCGAGGTGCTTTCGGCTGTGCAGCCCTCACGTGCGGAGCAGTGCCGTACCCAACTGTTGATCATGCAGAAGGAATCGCGCTGGTTCGACGCTCCGGTCGAGCAGACTGAGCTCACTTACCTGTCGGCCCGCGCCGAGTTGCTGTGCGGCCGGCCGGACTGAAGTTGACGGGATCACGTCTGATCATCGCGATCAGGCCGGATCTTGTCGTTGCAGGGGCTTCCACGCCGGGCCGCCCGCGGCTGCGGTCACGTGGTCACCCTCATCACCTGTAGGGGAGCCGTTTCTGAGCACGGTGTGAAGTTCGTGTCGGGAGGCGACACCGAGTTTCGGATATGCCTTGTAGAGGTGGTATTCCACGGTTCTCGGACTGATGAAGAGCTGTGAGGCGATCTCGCGGTTGCTGACGCCCGCTGCGGCCAGCCGGACGATGCGGCGTTCCTGTGAGGTGAGCCGGCTGAGCGGCTCTGCTCGCGAAGCGGAGTGCTCACCGGCCGCATGCAGTTCGGCACGGGCCCGCGTGGCCCACGCTGCGGCGCCGAGATGCTCGAACAGTTCCGCAGCCAGGCGGAGCGGATGCCTCGACTGGGACGTGCGGCGTGCTCGGCGGAGCCGCTGGCCGTACAGCAGAGCGGTGCGGGCTCGCTCGAAGGGACGTCCGCCCCGCTCGTGAAGGTGCACGGCGCGCGCTAGCAGGTCGTCGGCCTGTTCGCCCTGGCCGGCCAGGGCCTGGATGCGCAGTGCCACCGCCATGGCCCAGTCCTGGCCGGTCCGCTCGGCCCATTCGGTGAAGCGGGCGAGCGGCTCGGCGGCGCGTTCGGGCCTGCCGGCCATGATCGCTGCCTCTACCAGGTCGGCGGCGGCGATCATGGGAGTGTCCGGTTGGCGCCAGCGCGCTTCCAGGTGGGGGAGGGCCTCGTGGAACCGGCCGAGCCCGAGTTCCAGCAGACCGGGCAGACCATCGGAGGAACCTTCGAGGGCGGCGATTTCGGCGAGGAGGTCAGATGTGGGAGCAGCGTCAGCAGCGATCCGGGTGGCCTCCTCGACAGCTGCTCTGGCCTCGGAGAACCGGCCTGCGGTGATCAGGGCCCGGGCCAGCCAGCCGAGTGGTTCTGGCAGCGCGTCGCATCGGCCTTGCTCGCGCAGCCGCGCCACCTGCCGGGTGGCGAGAGCGAGGGCGGCGTCGTCGTCTCCGGCCAGCAGCATGGCTTGGACGCTCTCCTGGCCGGCGAGGCGGGGCAGCGCCCGCTCGTAGTCGTGGGCGCGCAGGAGTCGCCTGGCGGCCGCGCCGCTGCGCCGGGTGCGTTGTTCCGGCTGGGCGCTGAGGAGCGCGGCGTGGTCGTAGATGCAGGCCGCCAGCAGGGGATCGGCGCGGCGGGCGAGGTCTTCGAGCTCTGCTGCGATCTTCTCGTCCGGGGTCATGGTGGCCGCGAGCCGGTGCGCCAGGCGGCGGACCGGGTCGTGTACGGCGTCGGACAGCAGGCGGTGCGCGCGTAGCCGGTCCGCGAGCGGGACCAGACAGTAGGCGGCGGCGCGGTCCAGGGGGTGCCGGAACTCTACCCGCATCCCCGTGACACGCAGGACGCCCTCTGCTTCCGCAAGGTCGTTCTCGGTCAGGCCGAGCGCGGCCGCTGCCGTCATGATGGCGGCGAGGTCGCCATCGCGTTCCGCGGCGATCAGGGACAGGAGCGGGCGGCTGCCCTCGGAGACCGCGGTGGCCAGCCGGTGGCCGAACCGGCCGAGCACGCGCGGCCGTACGGCGAGCAGGGGCGGCGGTATTACGCGGCCGAGACGCTGCTCGGTGGTGAGTGCGCTGGCGAACTCGCGCAGCGCGAGCGGGTTGCCCTCCGCTTCCCGCACGATCCGCTCGCGGACCTGGGGGTTCAGTTCGACGTCGGCGATGAGCTCCGCTGCCTCGGCCGCGTCCAGGGCGGGCAGGGCCAGCTCCGGTACGCCGGGAGCGTCGAAGTCGTCGTCGGCCGCGAAGATGATCACCACACCCTCGGCATGCGCTCGACGCGCGGCGTAGACAAGTGCGGCTGCGGAGAAACGGTCCAGCCAGTGGGCATCGTCGACCAGGACAACCCGAGGGCCTTCCCTCAATAGCGCTATCAGCGCCTCCCCGGCCTGGAACGGGTCGGTGGCATTGCGCAGTGATACGGGACGTAGGAGCCGGTCGAGAGCTGCCGCCTGCAGGCCGTACTCGGCCTCGATGCCGGTGGTGCGCAGCGTCCGCCGACCGTGCGCGGCCTCCTCCAACAGGGTGGACTTGCCCGAGCCCGCCGTGCCTCGGATGAGCAGGGTGCCGCCGGTCGCCTGTTCCACCAGCGCGGATATTTCCGTTCTTACCGTCATCTGCACCCCCGTGACGCTACCCCGTGGGCACTACGGATGTCGGCCCAGTGGTCCCGTCCCTAACGTCCCTGTCATGGCCAAGACACTGTTTGACACCGTGACCGTCGGCAAGCTCGAGCTGCCCAACCGGCTGGCGATGGCCCCGATGACCCGCAGCCGGGCCGCCGCCGGAGGGCTGGCCACGGAACTGACCGCCGAGTACTACGCCCAGCGCGCCGGCGCAGGACTGATCATCACCGAAGGCGTCCAGCCCTCCGTGATCGGGCAGGGTTCCATCGACACCCCGGGCCTGCACAACGCTGAGCAGGTCGAGGCGTGGCGCCGAGTGACCGATGCCGTGCACGACCGGGACGGCCGCATCTTCGCCCAGCTCTGGCACAGCGGCCGGGTCGCGCATCCCAGTCTGTATCCCGATGGCAGACTCCCGGTGGCGCCCTCGGCCGTCCCCTCAGGCGGGCAGATGACCGCGCGCGACGGGACGATGCTCGACCACCCCACACCGCATGCGCTGACCGTGGCGGAGATCGCTCAGACGATCGCCGACTTCGCCCAGGCCGCACGCAACGCCATGGACGCCGGGTTCGACGGGGTGGAACTGCACGGCGCCAACGGTTACCTGATCCAGCAATTCCTGTCCGACAACGTCAATCTGCGAACCGACGAGTACGGAGACAAGATCCGCTTTGCCGTCGAGGTCACCCACGCCGTGACCGAGGCGATCGGCCCCGAGCGCACCGCCATCCGGCTGTCCCCGGGGAACCCGTACAACAACATCGAGGAAAGCGACCCGATGGGCGTCTACACCCGTCTGGTCCGCGCGCTCCACCCCGACCTGGCCTACGTGCACCTGCTGGAAGTCGGGAACAGGCGGGTCACCGAGGAGATCCGCGCTGCCTGGCCCGGCGTGCTCATGCTCAATCCCCACTCCGGGACCACCCCGGTATACGCCGGGATGCACGCCTCGCCCGAAGCCGCCGAGGAGGCACTGACCGTCGCCGACGTCATCAGTCTGGGCGCCCTCTGGCTGGCCAACCCCGACCTGCCGGAGCGGGTACGGCGCGGCGGGCCGTACAACGAACCGGACCGAGCCACCTTCTACGGTGGGGACCACGAGGGCTGCACCGACTACCCCGCGCTGTCGTGAGCGACGGACCCGCCCAGGCTGTCGGGGACGAGTCGGTCGCCTCCACGCACGGTTCCGCGAGGAACTGACCGAACTGCGCAGGCAGCTCGCCGAGGGGAAGACCCCGGTTCTCGGCACGGACCTGCGCACCTACTGCCTCACCTGGTGCGACGCACCGGCGTGAAAGGCCGTTCGGGATCGGGCCTGCGCGAGGAGGTCCGCCGCAAGGGCCGCCGCGTACTACCCCGCGGCAGTCATCGACGCCCAGACCGTCAAGACCTCACTCAGCGCCCCCGAGGCCGCCCAGGGCCACGATGCGGGCAAGAAGCCCAGGGGCCGCAGACGCCACATCGCCACCGACTGAATCGCCCCGGTTGATGGCACTGTCCAGACGCGTTCGAGATCTTGGTCGAGTATGGACCAGCACGACCCTCCGTGACCATACGGTGGCGGGCCGGCCGCCACCTCTCCACCGATGCGGCGGAATCGTTCCGGTCCTTTTGTCACACTTGGGAGTTGTGCGAGAGCGGAACATGGCGGCCGGGGCCATCCGCGAGCGGCTGGCGGAGGCGCGGGCGGGGCGCGGTGGGGCGGTGTTCGTCCACGGCGACGCAGGTATGGGGAAGACCTGGCTGCTCGGCGAGGTCGCCGGCGCCGGATTCCAGGTCGGGCGGGCCTACGGTTCTCCCATCGAGTCGGGCGTGCCCTTCGACGTGATGACACAGGCGCTGACCGGCTTGGGCGCCGACGACCTGTCGGCGGACACGATGGCGGGCCGGTGTTACCGCGTGTGGCAGGCCCTGCGGTCCTGGACCGGTGACCCGATTGTGCTCGTCATCGACGATCTCCATTGGGCCGACGCCGACTCGCTCACCCTGCTGGCGTTCCTGTGCCGCCGCCTGGGCGCATCCCGGGTGGCGGTCGTGGCGACACTGCGGGCGTGGCCACCGGCCGCTCTGGACCTCGCACGCGATCTGGAGGAGAGCGGTTGCGCGCGTACGGTTGAGCTCGAACCCCTGGGTGAGCGGTCGTCCGCCACCCTGCTTGCGCGGTGGGTCGGCCATGAGCTTCCGGCCGAGACGGTACGCAAGCTGTGGGCGATGTGCGCGGGCAACCCGCTGCTGCTCGACCACGCCGCGGCGCTGCTCACCGACGGCGCCGACCTGGCCAGGCTGGAGGTGCGGTCGCCCGGCTCCGCGCGCAGGGAACTGCTGGTCCGGCGTTTCGTCGGGGCGACGCCTGAGGCGATGCGCTGCGCGCGGGCCGGCAGCGTCCTAGGTCTGTGTTTCGACCCGGGGATCGCGATGGAACTGGCCGGCCTCAACCCCGAGGCGGGGGACGAGGCCGTCGCGGGTCTCCAGCGTGGCCGCCTCATCCGGGAGGCTCCCGGCGGCCGGGTCGAATACGTCCATCCGCTGTTCCAACAGATCCTTTACGACGAGATGCCGACCTCGACGCGATTACGGCTGCACACCCGGGCGTTCGGCCTACTGGTACAGCGGGGTTCGCAGGCGGAGGCGGCCGAGCACGCGCTCCGCGGGAACACGGCCGGCGACTGGCACGCCCTCGCGGTGCTGGAGCGAGTCGGCCGCGACGCGCTGGCCGTCGGCGCGACCGAGACCGCCGCGCGCTACCTGGCGGGCGCCCATCGCCTGGCGGGAGATCACGCCGACCCGGGTCTGGGGCTCGCCGCCGGGCAGGCCCTCATGTCGGTCGGCAAGGCCACCGAGGCGGTCGCGATGCTCGGGGCCGTCTCCCGGCACGACGCCGCCGACGTGGCGATCGCCGCGCAGGCCGCGTGGATGGCCGGACGCGCCGGTTACCTCACAGGCGACCACCGGCAGGCCGAACGGGATCTGGCCCGGGCCGCCGACCTGGCCGCGGAGCAGGCCCCGGCGATCGCCGTCGAGGCGCTGCTGGACCACGCCACCTTCCGGCACCTGACCGACGGAAGCCAGGCGCTCCCTCTCGCCGCCCGCGCCCTGGAACACGCGGTCGACGTCGACCCGGCTCTCCGCCGCCGGGTCGCCTCCGCGCACGGCTACATCGCGTTCCTCGGCGCCGACATCGCCGGGCTGGAGGAGGTCACGCGGGCGGCGCGGGAGCTCGAGGACGACCCGGCAGCCCAGCTGACCGATGTCCAGGGCACCTGGGGCGCGCTGAGCAACCACGCCTTCGCCACCAAGTGGGCCGAACGCTTCACCGAGTGCGAGAGGGCGTTCACCCTGGTGATCGCCGCGGCGGAGCGCGCCGGAGCGATCGGCACGCTGAGTTTCCTGTACGTCGCCCGCGCCGAGTTGCTGGTGCGCGTCGGCCGGCTCCGCGAGGCCGTCGCCAGCGTTGAGCAGGCCTGGGCCATCAAGGACCTGGCCCCGATGTCGGAGCGCTACGTGGCCGCCGGCCAGACCTGGCTCCTGCTGCTCTCCGGCGACCTGGACGATTGTGAGCGGCGCTGCGCCCAGGTCGAGCACAGCGCGTCGGGGCTGCGCGACGTCGGCACCCTGATCATGGTCTGGTACGTCCGCGGCCGCCGCGCACTCCACGAAGGCGACCTCGCCACGGCGTGCGCGCTGTTCGACCTGCTCGACGAGACGACCGAACGATTCGGGATACTTGAGCCCTGTCTGGTTCCCTACGGGCGGGACGCGATCACGGCGTACACGAGGATCGGACGACGCGATTCGGCCGCGCGTCTGGTCGCCCGGCTCGAAGACGTCTCGGCTCGGCTCCCCTGTGCCTGGCCGAGGATCGCGGCCGCGATCGGCCGGGCGCTCCTGGCCGGTGACCGCGCCGGGACCGAGGCCGAGTTCGAGACCGCGCTCGCCCTGCACGAGACCACCGACCTCCCCCTGGAGAAGGTGGAGACCCAACTCCTCTACGGTGCCTGGCTGCGCCGGACCGGACAGCCCGCGCGGGCGAGGCCGATCCTCGCCGACGCCGCCGCCACGGCCGCCGGGGCCGGGGCGCGGTGGCTGGCTGACCGGGCCCACGAGGAACTCCGCCGCGCCGGCGGCCGCCGCCGGACCACCGACCCGCACGCGCTGACCCCCGCCGAGGCCCGGACCGCGGCCCTGGCCGCCCAAGGACTGACCAACGCCGAGATCGCCGAACGCCTCTCCGTCACCGTCAGAACAGTCGAGACCCACCTGAGCAGGGTCTACGCCAAGCTGGAGGTGTCCCGGCGCGACCTCATCCTGCGGGGCGTGACGCCTTAAACATCCGTGGTTCCCCCGATGCTCGCGTGAGCGCCGGAATCCGATCCTGTGTATGCCGAACTCACGCCCCTGGAGGTCGCGCATGTCACGTTCCCGCCGGCCGTTCGCCGCCAGAGCCGCACTCTCATCGGTGAGGACGGTTCAGGGCTGGGATTTCAGGTCCGCCCGGTCTCGACGACCAGCCAGTTGGGAGTGGAGTCGGTAGACGAGGCATAGGCGACCGGTGACCCCGCGGTTGTGGATAGCCGGCCTTCCGGATTTCTGGCCCCTCATTGAGGTGGCGTGCTGTCATTAGTCGAGCACACCGAATAAACCGATCGAAAGGGATTGGTCATGAATGGTGTTGGTTTACTGCGAAGGCGTACACGTATCGGTGCCGTGGTCGCCCGATGGGCGACGGCGATCACCCTGGTGGTGAGCGCCCCGGCCGTGCTCGCGCCGTCGCCGGCCGCCGCGATCGACGATGGGACCCTGTGCGGGGTTGCCCCTGATCAGGGCAATGTCATCCTGCGCTACACGGGAACACCCGGGCAGTGGACGAGAATCGGAAACCCGCCGGCGATGCTCTACGGCAACGAGTCCGCATTGCTGGCGACCAATCCCGTCACGGGTGATGTTTTCGAGCACCTGGCCGGCAGCGATTGGCGTTGGATCGGATATCCGGGCCGATTCGCGCTTGTCGGTTCGACGGTGTACGGCATGCCCCATGACCAGTCGGTGATTATGCGCTTCAACGGAGTTCCCGGTAACTGGACGGCCGTCGGCGGCTCGACCGTCGGGCTTGCGGGCGGCGGGTCGAGAGGGCCGATCTCCACCCAACCCGGAACTTATGCGGCTTATCTATACACCGGCGTCCCCTATGTCTGGACACCGCTGGGAAGACCGCCGGGGAACGGGCCGGTGGTCTACGCTTCGGCCGGCAACGACGTCTTCGCCGCGGCGAAGGGGCAGGGCATTTTCATCCGCGACTGGAGCTACAACACCTGGGTCCGCGTCGACGCGCCCGGCCTGGGATTCGACGACGGGGTGATGGTGATCGGAGACCTGGGGGTCTTCGCCACCACCGGCAACAACCTCGGAGACCTGTACCAATACATGTACACGCCAGGCGTCTGGCGGAGGATCGGCCAGGCCGGTTTTGACTATGTCGTCACCGGTCGCACCGTCTATCGCCAGAACCACAACAACGAGGTCTACAAGTACTCCGGGACCCCCAACGTCTGGACCAAGATTCATAACAATCTTGTGTTGATCACTCACTGCCCCACGAGCTGAGCCCTCATCGAGGGGCGCAGTGCCGTGATCGTGGAGGCGGCCGGTTTCTCAGCCCTCTGACGAGCCTGAAGTCGTGATGTCGTCAGGGTGAGACCGGTCGCGGCCAGGTATCCGGTGACGAGGTCGCTGCGGTACTGGACCTCGCGGAGTCCGCGGCGAAGGGAGCGGAGCAGTTGGCCGGGCTCGGTGAAGGCGATGCTGGTCCGGCTGCTGCGTCGCAGCATGGACCAGACGCTCTCCACCGGGTTCCGGTAGTCGCTCCAGGCGAAACCGCGCTGCCGGCCGCTCTTGTGATCGGGATGTCGTTCGGGCCGATAGATCAGCCGTGCACGGCGCGCCATGGGTTAGGCGCTGATGCTCGGGCCGCTGTGCAGGAGAGCCCGTCCAAGGGGGGCAGGGTGTGGAGGACAGCGCCGCGGGCGACAGCGCGCGCAGATCGAACGCCAAGTAGGAGCTGGGCGTCTGACTGACCAGCTCGACGCCAGCGGCGAAATCTCCGGCGTCCGGCTGGAGCAGGAACGCGGGCACGAAGCTCTTCGGGGGAACCAGGGGCGCCGAGCACCCCGGCCCGCACCGCCAGGCTTCCTCTCACCTGCTGGTGCAGTCGGCGGACTCCGGGCCGCGACCAGCTCCTGCTGGTCTGCGCACCACGCAGGAGGCGCACACTCAGCACCGTCTCCCACACAGCGTTCGGAGCCGGGGCGAACGTGATCTGGCGAAGGTCGGCGTCAGAGAAGTGCATGCGAATCACGCCAATGATTCTCACGCCGCCGGCCCTGCTCGGCCAAGGCCGGGCCCACCCTTTTAGCCAGGGATAAGGCGTTGTGGTCGGAATTCGGCTGGGGCAATCTTACGGCTGCAGGCCGCTCCATGACGTGACAGCGCAGCCCTTTCGGCTGGAGCCGAAAAGTGTTGCCGCTTCCTTCGCGACGCGAAAAGCCGCTCCCGCGGGGAGAGCGAATCCGTCGCGGGCCAAGGCGTGCTTGCGGCTGCCACCCGTAATTCAGAACGCACCACGCAGAGGAGAGAAGATGAGATTCTCAAGGGCTGCCCGAGGCTCTCGAAAGAATCGAATAAGAGGGCTACTGGTCACCGCGGTCGCTGCTGTCGCGATGGTTCTGATGGCCAATCCGGCGCTCGCCCACCAGGAGTTCTCCAACGGCACCGCGCAGAAAGTTGCGGAGGTGCGGACGATTCTCGCTCCCAGCATCTGGTACAACCTCGCCGACCTCGGCATCGGCTGTCCCTCCACGGCGTCGGCGAAGTTCTACCCGACCTGGACTGTCTCCAATGTCACGTCGTCATCCGCGTACGTGCGGACGTTGAAGATCACTTTCATTCCGGCGGCCTCCGGCGCGATTCTTGGTGCGGCGGATTTGGTCGACGGCAACGGCGCCAACAAGTGGCACGCTCTCTGGAGCGTCGGCCCCGTGTCCTCGGCGGGGATCACCAAGACGTTCACGTTCAACAAGACAGTGAACTTCGGCAGCGGCGGCAAACTCTACTTCGTTCAGCAGTTCAGCCTCAACGGTGGGGGCGGCAGCGTCTGCACGAACAACAAGTCCGTCTATTTCTATCTCCGACCGATCTGATCCGCGCGTGATCTGAGAGAAGCCCACTCGCCGGCCCCTCCGGCGGGTGGGTCACATTGCCGGTGCCATCGACAGTCGCGCCATTCCTTGAGACGGACGGACCGTGGGCCAGCTCCTACGAGATGCCCGCGTCCGTGTCGGACCCGGTCTTCCAGGCGAGGCGGAGCTGCTGTTCGGCATCGGCGGCTTGACGGAGACCCGCCTGGTAGGCCGGTTCCCAGGCCGTCCGGTCATTCAGGTCCGAGCCGAATGCGTGTGTTGATGCCGGATCGGGCTCGATGATCACCACTGTGTGCGCCGCGGCGACCGCCAGCTCCTGGTGGAGCAACTCGGGGGGGACAGGTGCGCCTGCGGGTCGATCACGACGAGCGTGCGGGCTCCGGCCGCGAGTCCGGCGTTGGTCGCCGACCGCAGGGAGCCGTCCATGTATCGGCGGCCATTGACGGTGGTCGGTGGGTAGACGCCCGGGAAGGCCGTGCTCGCCGCCACGGGGGAGGGCAGCGGTGCGCCACTCACGCGGTCGAAGACCTCCTGCTCGCCTGTCTCGGCGTTCATCACGGGGATGAGCAGCTGCCGGTCCGGCCATTGGTCTGCGCCGACCATGGCGCGCATCCGGGCGACATGTGCCTGCTCGGGGCCGGTCTCGGCCCGCTCTCGGATCTGCCCCGCAAGAACTGCTGGACCATCGCCGAGTGGGCCGGGGAGGCCACCCCGGACGGCATGCAACACCTGCTGAACCGGGCCAAGTGGGACGCCGACGCCGTCCGCGACGGCCTGCGCGATTACGTGGCCGAGCACCTGCACGACGACCGGGCGGTACTCGTGGTCGACGAGACCGGCGACGTGAAGTGGCCACTGGTGACGTCGGCGGTCAGTGATCTCCTTGCTGCCGCTCGTCCTACGGCTGAGAACGGCTGCCGAGCTCACCGGCGCGCTGGAACTGGTTGCAGGTGACGCCGGCGCAGCTGCTGGCCGGTGAGGGCGGGGTCGCGCTGGAGGCGGCTGGCCAGGGTCAGCGGGCTTCGGTGGCTGGCGGGAGT
>NZ_JBSFPS010000116.1:0-28714 GCF_053588315.1 Streptosporangium sp. NPDC003464
TGATCGACGAGATCCCCGGCGCCTACAAGGACATCCGGTCGGTCATGGCGGCGCAGACCGACCTCGTCGAGGTGGTCGCCCACCTCCGGCAGCTCATCTGCGTCAAGGGCTGACCCGCCGGGGCGGCCGTCCACCGTCCACCGTCCACCGTCTACTGACCGCCGACCGCCCGCCCCACCGCATCCAGCCGATCCGCCGCCTCGGGGAGCATCTGTCGGGCGGCCGGCAAGCGGCTCGTGAAGGATGCGGGCGTCATCCGCTGGCACTGTGCGGATCGCACCGGTCAGAATCTGCGAGTGGTACCCGCGTCGGCTGTGAGGGGCGACGCGGTCGGCGAAGGAGACGTGTGGACGAGAGCGTGTCGTTGGCTCAACTTGCCCATCGGCTGGAAGAGGTGGTCGGTGAGCTGCGCGGCATCCCCGTCGACGTCGAGCGGCTGGAGGACAGTGAGCTCGTCCGGCAGCAGATCGCGCAGGCCACCCGCTCGGCGAGGGAGCTGCGCGCCATGCACCCGGTGGGCTCGCCGGAGCAGGGCCGCCAGGAGCAGAAGAGCAGGCGCAGCGTGCTCGACGCCCTGCAGCACGGCATGGCGATGCGCACGATCGTCCACGCGAGCATGTTGGACGACCCTCGCAAGGCGGCCCGGATCGGGGAGCTGCATGCCGCCGGTAACCTGCACCGGGTCATCGACGAGCCGATCCAGCAGCTGCTCGTCTTCGACCGCGCGGTGGCGTTCATCCGGATCACCCCTGTCGCCTACTCGCCGGGCGCCCTGATGATCAGGCAGCAGAGTCTGATCACCATCCTCATCGACCTGTTCGAGCAGACCTGGGCCAGGGCCAGGGAGGTCACCGAGCCGACGCACCGGCTGACCCCGCGCGAGCGCGAGGTGCTCGCCCTGATCGCCGAAGGGCGCTCCAACAGCGCCATCGCCCGCGCGCTGTCGATCACGGAGGCGGCCGTCGGTAAGCACGTGGCCAGCGTGTTCGTCAAGCTTGAGCTACCCGCGACTCAGGACGACAACCGGCGGGTGCTGGCGGTGCTCGCCTATCTGCGCGGCGCGGCACGGTAGTGCCAGGCATACCCGGTCCTCGTCCCAGCCCCAATGCAGCCGGAATCCGGTACGGATTTCAATGACGTCATGCAACGAATGACTGGACTACTGGTTGGCGCGATCTTCGGCGCGGTCTTCATCGTCGTCAACGCGCAGAGCCCGCTGAACGCCGTGGCCGTGAATTTCCTGCGGGTAGCCGCCTTTTTGGGGGCCGCGAGCGTTGTCGCCATGTGGTTCGCCACAGCCCGGAAGGACCGGAAGGAACAGCCCACCGCGGGCCCGCGGCGGAACATGTTCGGCCGCGGCTATCTGATCATCGTCGCCGCCGAGGTGATCCTGCTGTTCGGTGGAGTGCGGGTGCTCACCGCCTGGGAACGTCCTGAGCAGACCAACGTGGCCTGGGTGGCGTTCGTGGTCGGCGTGCACTTCGTCGCGTTGGCGCCTGTCTGGAAGGACTGGAGCATCGCCGTACCCGGTGTGGTCCTCACCCTGCTCGGCGCCGCCGGCCTCGTTCTGGCGTCGACGACCGCCGTCGCCTGGGTGCCGCTTGTCAGCGGTGTGCTGTCCGGGGTGGTGCTCCTGACCGGCACCGCCACCTTCGGCTGGCGTACTGTGACAGCTCGGACGGCCTAGCCAGGCCGCGGCCGGGCTGCCCGGGTTGAAGGCGGTGATGGACGGGACCGGCCGAGGCCGTCGACATGAGCATTTGATTGGGTGATCTCGCCGGCGTGGCCGACGGCGACAGGTCTGGGCGGTCCCGGACGGCCACGGACCGAGACACCCCGTGGAGCCCGCCTCGCCAGGCCCGGAAGACAGCCGTGGACGGTCCCGGGCGGTCGTGTCCTGACTCGTGGCGGAGGGGGCTGGGGGGCCGACCCCTCAAGGTGGCTCCGGGTCACAGGCCTTCCCGGAGGAAGGACCCTCCGCGTGGCTTCCGGTCCGTGGGCCTGGCGGCCCTGTGATACGGGCCCGACCGGCGGCCAGCCGCCGGGTGGGGCGGGTGTGTTCCCGTGCGGCGGTCAGCCGAGCCAGCGGCCGTCGCGCATGAGGTCGCGTCCCCGTAGCTCGTTCTCCTCACGCCAGGCCTGGATGCGCCGTGGCCGGATCAGGAAGTACTGGTAGGGCTCGTCGAGCCCGCGCGGGTCGAAGCCGGTCCTGGCCGCGAACGCGTCGCCCGTCTCGGGGGCGAGGGCGGCGATGTCCACCGGCTCGGCGGTGCCGTCGACGACGACGACGTCGCGGGTCGGCCCGAGGCTGAGTCGCACCCGGCCGTCCGCCAGGAGGTTGCGGCCGGTGATCGAGGCGCGCGGTGTCGAGATGAGGAACGCGGTCCCGTCCCAGAGGTACGAGAGCGGGATGAGGTGGACACCGGCCGGGGAGCCCGACGTCGCGATCCAGAGATCGACGCTGCTCTCCAGCCTCGCGCGGGTGTCCCGCAGCCTCTCCTCAAGCCCACGCGGCGGCGCGCCCGTCATGCTTCCTCCAGTCACTTCGTGGAGAGCCCTTCCTCCGGGGGACGGGCTCCGTCGGTCATCGGTCGGTTCGCCGGGGCCGCGGGCTTGGCGGACGCCACGGCCTCCAGCGCCCTTGGCTTCGCGCACCGCTCTCTCCTGGGCCCTGGGGACCACGGAGCACGCGTATGTACGTATCCGCTCGGCGGCGACAGTACCCCACCCCCATGGCCGGCGAGGCGCGCGGTGCACCCGGTCCGGGCGACGGCGGTGGTGTACTCAGTCCGGGTGACGGCGGTGGTCGGCCGCGGCGGGCGCGCCCGCTCGGCCCCCGGCACCGCCTCGGACCCGGCGGCTGCCTCGTGGCGGGCGGCCAGGCAGGGCAGGCAGACCAGGTAGGGCAGGCAGCGGTGACACCTCAGGGCGTGGGGGCTGGCGCCGCGGCCTCCCACGCGAACCCGTCCGGGTCGGTGAAAGGCCCGGCACCGCCACCGATCACGAGCCGGTGCCGTCGGGGGAGACGCCGGCGTCCTTGGCCAAGGCGCGGCGCCTGTAGAGCGCCGGATTGACCGGACCCGGCCCGGCGGCGGACTCGACGCACATGCGGCTGAAGCTCTTCGCCACGGCAAGGCCGCGGTCGACGTAGAACTTCCTGCTCGCGGCCACGTCGAGGGTGACGGATTCGATGGATGTCATGGTCGTCACGCTGTTTGCGGCTCGGCGACCGGCGCTTCTCGGTTCCTGACCGGTCGGGTCACCTGCTTGGCCACGCACGACGGCAGCCCCGCCGTCGCGCGTGCCGCCTGGCGCCGGTAGGCGCTGGGCGGCATGCCGACCAGCTCGGTGAAGCGGGTGCTGAAGGTGCCCAGCGACGAGCAGCCGACCGCGAAGCAGACCTCGGTGACGCTCAGGTCGCCACGGCGCAGCAGCGCCATCGCGCGCTCGACGCGCCGCGTCATCAGATAGGCGTACGGCGACTCGCCGTAGGCACGCCGGAACTCGCGGCTGAGGTGCCCGGCCGACATGTGCGCGCCGCGGGCGAGCGCCTCGACGTCCAGCGGCTGCGCGTACTCCCGGTCGATCCGGTCGCGGACACGGCGCAGTCGCGCGAGGTCGTTCAGGCGCTGCGCCGCGGTGAGTGCGCGCCCCCACGAGGGGTGACACATATGAGAACTCCTTTTCGTCGATGTCCGCGAGTTCGTCGATGTCCGCGAGCACCCGGGTCGCATGCCGGGTCAGGCGGCGAGGCGCTTCTGCGACGGTGCGGCCGCCGGAGGAGTGATCGAGGACAGCGGCCTGGAAGCGCCGGCCGCCGTATTCCTGGCGGGTGGTCGCGGATCCGGCCGTCATGGCCGGGTCGATGACCGGACGGCTCAGCGGAGCTGCTGGATGCGGACCAGGTTGCCCGCGGGGTCGCGGAAGGCGCAGTCGCGGACGCCGTACGGCTGCTCGGTCGGCTCCTGGACGACCTCGGTGTCGCCGGCCTGCACCTTCTCGAAAGTGCCGTCGAGGTCGCGGGTGGCCAGCAGGATCCAGCCGTAGGTGCCCTTGGCCATCATCTCGGCGATGGTGCGGCGCTCGTCGTCGGTGATACCGGGGTCGACGGCCGGCGGCGCCAGGAGGATGGAGGTGTCGGGCTGGCCGGCGGGGCCGACCGTGATCCAGCGCATCTTGCCCTGCCCGACGTCGTTGCGGACCTCGAAGCCGAGGACGTCGCGGTAGAAGGCCAGGGAGGCGTCCGGGTCGTCGTGCGGGAGGAAGCTCGTGTGAATGGTGATTTCCATGGCAAGCAGGCTATGCGCGGCTCCGTGACCGGCGCTTCTCGATTCCTGACCGGTCTAGCCACTTCACGCCGGCGCGGGCCTCCAAGATCCGCACCGCCGCGAGTGCGCCGCCGGCGGGCGTGAAGGCGGGCGTGAAGGCGGGCGTGAAGAAGGATCCGTGGATCCGCCAAGTAGGGGTGTGACCTACCGAGAAGCGACCATGACCACCGTACGGCCGCGCGGAGCGTTCCCGCGGGGAGGGGTGGAAGAGATCACATGAGCGCGTTGCAGGATGTGAGTGATCTCCCGCGCGGAGCCGAGGACGCGGACCTGATCGAGGAGTCCCTCCGCTTCCCCGAACGGTTCGCGGTGCTCTACAACCGCTACGTCTCGGAGATCCACCGCTACGTCGCCGGACGGCTGGGCACGCAGATCGCCGACGACCTGACCGCGGAGATCTTCCTCGCGGCCTTCCACGGGCGGGCCGGCTTCGACGCGCGCCGCGGGGTCGTCCGGGGCTGGCTGTACGGCATCGCCGTCAACACCGTCGCGGGGCACCGCAGGAGCGAGTTCCGGCGGCTGCAGGCTCTGCAGCGGGCACCGGTGGAGGGCGTGGCCGACGCCGGGCACGAGGACCTGGTGGCCCGCCGGCTGACGGCCGCGGGCGTGCAGGGAAGGCTCGCCTCGGCCCTGGCCACGATCCCGGACGCCGACCGTGACGTGCTGCTGCTCGTCGCGCTGGCGGAGCTCAGCTACGAGGAGATCGCCCAGGCCCTCGACATACCGGCGGGAACCGTCGGCTCCCGGCTCAACCGGGCCCGCAAGAAGCTGCGCGCCGCGCTCGGCGGCGTCAACCCCATGTTCGGAGGAGCAGATGGATGACCTGACCGCGATCCGGGAGCTGCTCTCGGAACCGCCCATCTCCCCGGAAGCGGCCGCGGCCGGCCGGGATCGGCTCGCCGCCGCCTTCTCCGATACTCCCCGGCAGACCCCTTTGAGGAGCGTTCAGATGACCGACGAGACGACCCTCGGCCCCGTGCGCAAGGACAGACATGCGGCGACGCGGACCGCGCGGCGGACCGCCCTCGGCGTGGGCCTGCTCGGCGCCGCGGCGGCCGTGACCCTGCTGATCACGTCGGGGACCTTGGCGGGGGGCCCGGGGACGGGGCCCGCCACCGTGGTGGCCTCCGACCGGCCGGTCAGGGCGCTGACCGCCCAGCAGGTGCTCCTGGCGGCCGCGACCTCGGCCGCGCGGACGCCCGCGGAGGGGGCGAACTGGGTCCGCGGTGCTGTCTCCGGAAACCAGAGAGTCGAACCCGGCGGCCGATACACCCTTGAACTGACCTCCTCGACCGAGATGTGGGTCTCGCCGGCGCCCGGCAAGCCCATCTGGTTCATCCGCCAGGACCTGGGGACCAAGCCGGCGACGCCGCGGGACGAGGAGGCGTGGCGCGCGGCCGGCTCCCCCACGAGCTGGGTCTACCCCGGTCCGGGCGGCAAGCCTGACGAGGTCGGGAGCGTGACGCTGCAGAGCGGGCCGGGCGAGCCCGTGGCCACCCGGGACGGCACCGGCAAGCTGTCGGTCGCGCTGCTCGGCAGGCCCATGTCCCGGGCCACGCTCAGCAAGCTGCCGACGACCCCGGACGGCCTGCGTGACTACCTGAAGCCGGTCATCACCAAGCGGTACGGCGCGGAGGCCGCCGACGTGGACATGGACGCCGAGCTCTACGAGACCGGCGTGCGCGTCATCATGGACCTCCCGGTCCCGTCCGAGGTGCGGGCGGCGGCGTACCGCATGCTCGCCTCACTGCCCGGTGTGACCGCGGACGGCGAGGTCACCGACCCGCTCGGCCGCACCGGTCAGGCGGTCAGCCTCCGGCACTCCACCGGGGAGTACCGGCTCATCATGGACACGGTCACCGGGCAGCCGCTCGCGTCCGTGTCGACCATCAAGGGCACGGGCGGGGAGGCCCGTTCCTACACGGCGATCAAGAGAGCCGGCTGGACCGACGACGAGCCCGAGCTGCCCGCCCGCCGGCGCGGCTCGGAGGCCCCGCCGGCCTGACGCCTCAGGCCGCCTTACCCGCCTCTCCGGGGCGAGGCGGGCAGGGCGGCCCGCTGCCGTCCTGATCGTGGTTTGCCGTGCCGGCCGTGCTCTGCCGGCGGTCCTGTGGTCCGGGTCCGCTTGCCGTCGGACGCCGACGAGGGCTCACTCCGGTCCGTTTACTCAGGCGGAGTAGGTACGCGTACTCAGGCGTCCGGCTGACCGGTGCCAGACCCTTGATGGCATGGACAAACCACTCCAGCCCGTCATGACCGCCGCCTACTTCGCGCAGTGCGTCATCTCCTTCGGCATGGCGATCGGCAGCGTGGCGGTCGGCATCGTCTTCCTGCCGATCGACCCCTGGATCCGCGCGTTCCTCGCGGTCGCCGTGCTGTACACCGTGACGTCGGCCTTCAGCCTGGCCAAGTGCGTGCGCGACCGGCAGGAACTCGTCAGCGTGTCAAGCCGCGTCGACCAGGCGCGCCTCGACAAACTGCTCGCCGAGCACGACCCCTACAAGGTCGACAATCTCTGAGCCGTCCCTCCGGCCGTCCTACCCCTCGTCGAGTCCCCGCTCGATCGCGTAACGGACGAGCTCGACCCGGTTGTGGAGCTGGAGCTTGTTCAGGGTGTTCTGCACGTGGTTCTGCACGGTCCGGTGGCTGAGCACCAGCCGTTCGGCGATCTGCCTGTAGGAGAGGCCCTTGGCGACCAGGCGCAGCACCTCGGTCTCCCGGTCGGTGAGGCGTGGCCCGTCGTCGGAGGGGCGCTGCGTGGCGAGGCGGCGATACTCGCCGAGCACCAGCCCGGCCAGGCCGGGGGTGAAGACCGGTTCCCCTTCGGCGGTGCGCCGGACGGCGTCGAGGAACTCCTCCCGGCCGGCCGACTTGACCAGGTAGCCGGAGGCCCCGGCCTTGACCGCCTCAAGGACGTCCTCGTGCTCGCCGCTCGCCGACAGCACCAGTACGCGGGGCGGATGGTCGGACGCGGCCAGCCCTCTGGCCACCTCCACACCGGGCAGATCGGGAAGCCTCAGGTCGAGGATGACCACATCGGGGCGTGTGGTGGCGGCGACGCGGAGCGCCTGGCGGCCCTCGCCCAGGGCCGCCACCACCTCGTACATGGCGTTCTCCAGGTCGCGGGCGACCGCGTCCCGCCACATCGGGTGATCGTCCACCACCATCACCCGCAGCGCGCTGGTCATGCCGCAACTGTAAACCGGTCCGTGTCCCCGCCTAAGGCGTGCGGGTCCGCCCGCCGGCGGGAGGCCGTGCGAGGACGGGGATGACCAGCTCGACCTCGGTCCCCTGGCCGGGCACGGAGGTGAGACCGACGGTGCCGCCGAGGCCGGCGATCCGGCCCCGGATGGACTGCGCGATGCCGAGCCTGCCCTCCGCCTCCGCCTCCGAGAGGCGCCCCGCGGGGATGCCGGGGCCCTCGTCGCGCACCGTGATGGTCATCGAGACGCCGTCGTCCTCGGCGAAGACCCAGGCCCTCGCGTCCTCGCCGCAGTGCCAGCGGACGTTGTCGAGCGCCGCGCCCACGGCCGCGACGACCTCGCGAGCCTGACCGGCGGGGAGCGGCAGAGGGGTCGCGGGCGTCGACACGGTGACCGTCGCCGTGGTGTACCGGCGTAAATGGGCCCCCACGTCGACGAGGCCCGAGCCGTCCTGCTCCGCCACGGCCGGTCCGCCGCGGATCAGCTCGCGCACCGCCGCCTCCTGCTCTCCGGCGAGCCGTCCCAGTTCGGCGGCCTCCCCGCCGATCTCCAGCCCGCGGCGCTGCACCAGCGCCAGCACCTGAAGAACGGAGTCATGGATGCCGCGAGCGAGCCGCTCGCGTTCCCGGCCGGCCGCCTCTATCTCGACGGCCCGTTGCAGCCGTTCTTCCGCCTGTTCGGTGAGCCGGGCCACGTGGCCGACGACGGTTCCGGCGAGGATCATCAGCACGGTTCCGGTTCCGGTGGCGGGGACGGGCACGGGGTGATCGAATCCGCGCAGACCGCGCAGCCACAGGTCGCCGAGCGACAGCACGACCGCCGCGACCGCGCCCGCCCGCCGCCCGCCGTACACGGCCCAGGCGAGGACAGGCCCCCCGATCCAGGTCGCCGTGACCGGCATGACACCTGCCGGTCCGGCGTCAGGCCCCTGGACGTACGGCGAGGCCAGCAGGCAGCCGAGGGTGACGAGAACGTCCATCACCAGCAGCGGGCGGCTCCTCGCGGTCGAGTAGGCGACGGTGGTGGCCACGGTCCAGGCCGTCATCACGCCGAGGACGAGCCAGCCCGCGACGGGGCGCTGGTAGCCGCCGGCGCCCGCCAGCAACAGTGCCGCGTAGCCCAGGGAGGCGACGCGGTAGACCGCGACAGCGCGCCAGAACGACCCCTCGATCCCCATACGGCCCCATCACGCTCGATCGGCGCTGTTCCCGGTGACCCGACTATATGGCGGCCCGCGCCGGAGGTGCGTTCCGCCGGGTGGGCCGGCGGCGGAGTGGCTCATGAATCCTCCTGTCGCGGCCAACGGTCGAGTCAGTCGCCGGCCAACGGTCGAGTCAGTCGCCGGCCAGCGCCAGGCTCGCGCGCCCATCGCCCTCGTAGCGGTAACGGAGACGGACCTCGTCGCCCGGGACGACCTCGATCTCGGAGTCCAGGGCCCAGCAGGCGGTGAACCAGTGGCTCAGCTCGTCCCCGTCCCAGGGGGCGGTCGACATCGACACGCCGGGAGACATCCGCGCCTCGAAATAGAGCACGGCTCCTGACACGGTCCCGTGCCGGGAGGCGGCGAGGGTGACCTCGCCTTCGAACACCCGGGCGTCCTGCCGGAGGTCGATCCTGCTCAGCGGCTGCGCGGTCGACATCCGCCGCCACCGCTGGACGGTCTCCGGCCTCTCGTAGAACCCCGCCACTCGCCCCCGGTCAGCGTCCAGCATGGGGGAGAAGTCGATGCCGTAGCGGCTCTGCCACCGCTTGATCTGCTGGGGGAGGATGCGCTGCTGACCCACGGCGCTCTCGGGCATGTCCACGAGGTAGAGGTAGGTCTCGAACGACGAGGGGATGAGCCGGGCATCCGGGGTGAGCAGTCTCTTCCGGGCGTCCTGCACCGACTCCCAGATGACCATGTCCAGGGCGTCGTTGCCGACGATGTCGGTTGTCAGGACGGTGGCGAGCTCGGGCAGCTCGGTCGTGCTGGACCAGCCCTTGACGAAGCTGATGCGGTCCGCCACCCCGTTGGCCTTGGCCACCTCCGCGGCGAGGTCACCGCTTCTCGCCGGTTCCACGGCGTAGACGTGCCTGGCGCCGGCCTTGGCGGCGGCGACGGCCAGGATCCCCGAGCCGGTGCCGAGGTCGAGCACGACATCGTCAGGGGTCACCACCTCGTTGATCGCCCGGATGAAGGTGGCCTTCCTGATCGGGTCTTCCAGGATGCGGATGTTCAAGTGGGCCAGCCCGTACCCCCCGGTCGGGAACATCAGATCGGTGAAGCCCGTCGGCGGTTCCTCGGTGAGGATCCCCGCGCTCACCAGCATGCTCAGTGTCGTCAGCGCCTCCTCCATCGCACGCCGGCCCTTGAGCCGTGGCCCGAGGCGTTGCAGGCATTCGGCGATGGAGGTGGGGGTGTAGAAAGCGTCGAGCAACGCGAGCGTGTGCTGACCGAATTCCCACACGCGTCGATCGTGATGGATCCGGACCAGATTGGCGCTCTCCAACTCCATGAAGAGTTCGGGGACACGCCGCAGTGAGGTGTCGGCCTTCAACATGACTCGGCTCCTTGTTCGGATGATGTTCTGTCGCGATTGGCCAGCGCCTGCGCGACCGCCGTGACCATCGGGCGCCGGAAGTCCCCGAGGGACCCGGGCTCCGCCTCACCGGTCGCGAAGGCGACGCCGTTGCCGGGTTCCACGACCTGGTAGCCGTCGTCGCGCAGTCGTGCGACGTTCCTTCTGACAGCGGGCTTCTCCCACATGGCCCTGCTCGTGGCCGGGACGAGGATGACCGGGCAGGAGGCCGCCAGGAGGATCGAGGTGAGCAGGTCGTCGGCGATGCCGTTGGCCACCTTCCCGAGGAAGTTCGCGGTGGCGGGGAGGACGGCGATGACCTCCGCCCAGTTGGCCATCGTCACGTGCGAATCCCGGCCGGGAGGCAGGTCGTCCCAGCCGGAGAACGTCTCGCACGCCGCGACCGCTCTCAGCGACTCCTCGGTGACGAACCGCCGAGCCATCGTGGTCAGCACCACGCGGACGTCGGTCACGCCCAGTTTCAGACCGAGCCAGGGAAGAAGGTGCGGGACGGTCAAGGATGAAACCGATCCACAGACGCCGAGCAGCAGCCTCAACCGTTCCGGCTCCGCGGGAGATGTCATGAGCCCGTCACCTCGCTGAGGACCAGCCATTGTCTTTCCACCTCCGGCAGCACCTCACGCAAGGTGTCGTCCGGCCCGAGGGCCCATGTCGCCTGCGCGTAGTGATCGATCACCCTCCGGGCCGTGAGCACGCCCAACCATTCACCCTCGGCGGTGTTCAGCGAGCGGCCCAACGAGGTCTGGTACCGGGTGAGGAACGTCTCGATGCGGAGACGGAGCGCCCGGGGCGCGACTCCCGTCAGGGCGGCCGCCTCAAGGACCTCTCCCATGAGATACGCGACGTCGCCCAGCGGATCGCCGATGCCCGCCTCACGCCATCCGAGAATCGCCACCGGTGAGGTCGGGGCGCATACTCCCGTCGAGAACCTGCCGTGGACGAGGGCGATGTTCCGGGGCGGTGTCCCGGGCCACCGCGCCTGCTCCGCCATCGAGGGCGCCAGATGCGACGGCAGCAGGTCTCTGGCGCGCCGTATGCCGGCCGCGGCTCCGTCGTCCGAGGTGAGCCAGGCGCTCCCGGAGCTCCGGTCCGGAAGGACGTCCACGAGGTCGTCCACCGGGAGCCGGTGCAGAGCGCCCAGGAAACGGGCCAGGCCGCCGAGGACGCCGTGCCACCAGCCGTCGTCCCCGACGGACGCCGCGTCGAAGACCCGGTCGCACAGCAGCGCGGGGGTGGGCACGGCGTTCCAGGCCGCCAGGACGTGATTCCGAACGTGGACAGGCACGGCGACCGCGCCGGCTTTCGGCATGACGCGGAAGACATCGGCGAGACGGGCGTTGTCCAGATATATCCCGCCGGGTCGCTGCAAGTGCTCGATCCATCGATATCCGTGCGCCGTCCGTATGCAGATCCTGTTCACGAAAGGGCCGCGCATCGATCGCACCACGCTTCTGCCGGCCGTATCCATCAGGGCTTCGACCTGGGATTTCGATGAGATATCCGGATCCCGGTCAACTTCCGACGGCACTGCGCCTCGCTCTTTCCGCCTTTGACATGGCGCCAGACTAAATGTACTGCGACAACGTGATCAAGCGACATGTTTCGAAAAGTGTTGCATATGCGACTGGCCCGGCTTAATGCCTGTTGTGGGCTCTTTTGCGGCTAATTAATCTGGCTCCGAGTCCGTACACCGAAAGAGGAGGAAAGCAATGCAAGAAGCGCCAGTCGACGACGCTCTCATCGCGGAGCTCATGGACCGGGTCAAGGAGGACGACTTCCAGGACGTCGACCTGGGATCGATCGACGTCTCCTTCTCCGAGCTCGCCGGGATCAGCGCCGAGGAGCTGCAGCAGTTCCTCGAGGAGAAGGTCGGGGTCTCTCCCGACGAGAGCATCCAAGGCACCTTCACCGGTGTCCTCGTCACACCCGCGACGCACTGCTGAGTCGAGTGCGACGGTTGAACGCGCGATGAGACATTCGCCAGAAGATCTACTGCGTGCCCGGACGCTGGGATTCCTGATCCCGCGTCCGGGCGCGCGCCCCTCCCCGCGTGCGGAGGACGAGGAGCTGGTCTCCAGCGAGTCGGTCGGCCGGATCCTCCGCGCCGTGGGACACCGCGTTCACGAGGTGATCTCCGTGACGCGGTGCGTCTCCCGGCGACGCGTGGTCCTGGTGCGGCTGGTGGACGGCTCCTTCGTTCTCCTCAAGTGGCCGGACGAAGACATCGATGTCGAGAACAACTATGAAACCGCCATGCTCGGGCTGCTCGACGGGGTAGCGCTCCCTCCCGAGATCAGAGCGGCCGTACCGCGCATCCTGGCGGTGGACCCGGAGACACGCGTGGTCGTCGTCGACGCGATCCCTCCGTGTCTCAGCCTGCACGACCTGCTCAAGAACGAAAGGCTGGTCCCGGAGCCCCACCTGCGGGCACTGGCCCGGATCCTCGCGGCGCTGCACGGTGTCCCGGTGGAGGGGATCAGGGACAGGCACCCCGACCGGATGCTGGGGCCCCCGGTGCCGCGGGACACGCTGGTGAGCACGAGGGAATACGCCAACGGCTGCGGCCTGGACTTCGACGACTACCTGCGGTCCATGCAGGAGCTGGAACCGAGGTTCCGGGAGCTCCATGAGCGGTGGGCCCCGGACAGCCTGATCCACTTCGACCTGGGAGGAGACAACATCCTCTTCCCGGTGGCACCGCCGGCCGGCGCCTTGCCGGTCAGGCTCATCGACTGGGAGCTGGCGGGGTTCGGCGACCCGATGTACGACGTCGGTTTCCTGGTCGGCCAGCTGTTCCTCGGCGAGATGCGACGGGTGCGGTCCGCCGTCGGGGCCACCGACTGGATGTCGCAGCTACAGGCCAATGCGCACAACTTCATGAACGCTTATTCGGAGGCCAGACCCGTCTCCGAAGAGGACGCGAAGCGGTTGGTGCAGTACGCCGGTATAGCGCTTCTCGTCCATTCCACCGTCCGGCTTCAGCAGATCGGCGCACTGGGCAGGATCGGTCACCTCTGCCTGCATTTCGGCAAGCGCTTCGTTCAGCGTCCCGACATCGTGTCCACGCTCCTCCTGGGCGGGCGCCGGAGAGAGGGGCGGGCCGGTTGAACAGCTACGAAAGGATCTTCTGGCGGATCGCGGAGGAGATCGAGATCCTGGACTCCGCCACTTTCCGCCACCCGGAGCTCGGCACCCTGGAGCCGCCGAGGGACCTGGACGTCGATCCGGAGCGTCCAGTCCTGGCGTATCTGCACCGCGTGCTCTACCTCACTTACTACGCCGGAGACTACTTCGCCGCCGAGCTCTTCCTCCGTGGCGGCCGCCGCGCGGCGTCCCTGCAAGGGCACGAGGACTTCGACCTGGTCAACCGCATCCAGGCGGCCGGTGTGGGGCGGGGACAGCTGAGGCACGGCTGGATCATCCAGGGGAAACGGGACGACGACTACCTCGTCACCAAGGACGGCCTGACCCTGCGGGCCTCGGAGGAGGAGCTGTCCGCCGACGGGCCGCTGGTCAAGGGGAGGGCGGTGGCACTACGCCTGCCGCCCGACCGGCCCTACCTCCTGCTGGGCTGGTACACGATCTTCGGTGATCATGGCGTGCTGGACGGGGGGGACGGTGGGCTCGTCCGCCTCTATCTCACGCTGGCCGACGCCGACGCGGCGCCTGGGCTGGTCCGTTCCACCACTCGGGCACTGAACGCGTTGAAGGTCCCCTTCCAGCTCAAAGTCGTCAACCACCCGGAGGCGTTCAAGCGCCGGGACGCCTTTGTGATCTACATGAGCGCCGGGGCGTGGGAACGGCACCGCGCGGTGCTGGAGGCGATCCACCGCGGTCAGGCGGACCGGTTCAGGGACGACCATCCCTGCTTCGCGCTCAGGTTGGCGCCGGGTCTCTCCTTCGCGCAGGAACCCGAGATCAAGGGGCAGCGCACGAGCTTCGGCCTGCACCGGTGCCAGCTCGTGGCCGAAGGCCTCGTGCGTGCTCACGAAGAAGGGGCCGACTCGCCACGCGAACGGTTTCTGGCGATCAGGAGCAGATACCGCGAGGAAGGCCTCGACATCCGTCACCCCTACCTGAACGCGCCGGCGGGGTGGACGTCATCCGGCCTCGTCGGCACGTAGGACGACTCATAGGAGGAACCATGCACCTTCGGCAGCACGTTCCGAAAATCAACGGGACAGGCGCTCACCGTGAAGTGAGTTCGGAAGTCACGTGGGAGCGCGTACGGCCGCACCTTCGGCGGGCCGGCATCACGCGAGTGGCGGACATCACGTGGCTGGACCGCATAGGGATACCGGTCTACAACGCCATCTCCCCGCGCTCGCATGACGTGATCTCGGTGTACAACGGGAAGGGCGCCCGGCCGATCGACGCCATGACGTCAGCGGTCATGGAGGGCATCGAGCGGTTCTCCGGCTGGCTGCCGGTCCGTCCCGCGGCCATCGCCTCCTACGAGGAGCTCCTGTCCCAGGGGCGGACGGTGCTCAACCCGCGGGACTACAACCTGGAGCTCTCCCGCCATTACCGAGACGACGCGCCCATCTCCTGGGTGGAGGGCTTCGACCTCCTCAACGAGGAACCGATCCTCGTGGCGCAGGACTGCGCGGTCTACAACATCAAGATGCATGAGCCGCCCACCTACGAAATCTCCACCACCAACGGTCTGGCGTCGGGCAACAGCCTGGAGGAGGCCATCTGCCACGCGCTCTGCGAAGTGATCGAACGGGATTCGATCACCATCGCCGAGCTGCTGAGCAGCCAGCTGTCCCAGGTGCTGGAGAAGGGCCTGCACGTCGAACGCCAGCCGGTGGCGCTCTCCGAGCGGCTCAAGGAACTGCATCCCCACATCGATCTGGAGAGCCTGCCGCAGCGCGCGCAGGCCCTCGTCCAGCAGGTCCGTACGGCCGGCATCGAAATGCGGGTGATCAACATCACCACCGACCTCGGCGTCCCGAGTTTCATGGCGGCGACCGCCGAAGACCTGGGACCGACCGTTTCGAAGGGGCACGGTGGGTTCGGGACGCATCCCGACGCGGAGGTCGCGCTGCTGAGAGCCATCTCGGAGTGCGCGCAGGGAAGGGCCGTGGACATCCAGGCCATGCGGGAGGACATCAGCCTCCCCGGCGAGGACGTCCCGAAGAACCAGTACCACGTGCGGAGATCCTCAACCCTTGACAAGGGAGGCTGGGCCTGGCGGCCGGTCGGCAAGCTGACCCGGATGTCCGAGGTCCCCTCCCGGCAGAGCGACGACATCGTCGCGGACATCCGGTTCATGCTGGACCGGCTCCGTTCCCGCGGGATCCGGCGCGCGGTGGCGGTGGACCTCTCACCGCCGGGCATTCCGGTGAACGTGGTCCGCGTGGTGGTCCCGCACCTTGAGTCGTGGGGAGTCGACTACAGCAAGCTCGGGCCCCGGGGCGCGCAGGCGTGGACGCGGGCGCTGACAGACCTGACGGCGAGAAAACGTGAGTCCGAGATTCCAGCCTGATGTGAGGAGCGATCCTGTGACAGCCGTGGTGTTCGCCGGCCCCAGCCTCGACCGGGAGTCGGTACCGCGCCGGCAGGACATCGAAGTCCTGCCGCCGATTCAGCGAGGTGACATCAACGCACTCATCGCCCGCGACAGACCCCCCACCGTGATCGGCATCGTCGACGGCCGCTTCATGCAGAGCCTGTCGATCTCTCCGAAGGAGGTGCTGAAAGCCATCGATCTGGGGATCAAGGTGTTCGGTTCGTCGAGCATGGGCGCGCTCCGGGCCGTGGAGTGCGCACCGTACGGCATGGAGGGCATCGGAAAGATCTTCGATGAATACCTGTCGGGGCGCATCGACGCCGATGACGAGGTGGCCATGGTCTATTCGGACGAGGACTTCCAGCCGATCTCCGAGCCTCTGGTCAACATGAGGTTCGCCGTCGCCGCGGGGCTGTCCGCCGGGGCGTTCGAAGAGCGCACGGGAGAGTCCTTCCTGCGGACGGCCAAGCGGCTCTACTTCCCCGAGCGGACAGTCGCCCGAGTGCTCCGGCTGCTCACCGGGGAGGTCGCCGAGGCGGAACGCCGTCGCGTCGAGGAGTTCTTCGCCGCCTCCGCGCCCGACACCAAACGTGATGACGCGACCGAGCTGATGTCCAGGGTCGTGGCCTGTCTGGCTCCGGCCGGGCCGGTGACCCCGGGGGAGGGGCCCGCGGCATGACGGGTCTGCATCGTGAGGAGCTCTCGCGGCTCCACGGGGAAGGGTTCTGCTTCCCCGTGGAGCTCCTCAGCCGGGAGGAGGCCGCGGAAGTCCTCAGAGACGTGCGCCGATACGAGGAGATCGCCACCAGAGTCGGTGGGGTTCTCGGCCATCACTGGACGTACCCGAAAAGCCATCTGGTCGCCGGCTGGGCTGATCGCCTGGTGCACGACAGCCGCGTTCTGACCGTCGCGGAGAACGTGCTGGGGCCCGACCTGCTCGTCTGGGCGACGAATCTGTTCTTCAGGAAGGCGGGGAGCCCCGGGGAACTCGCCTGGCACCAGGACGCCCCGTACTTCGGGTGGGAGGATTTCCACGGCAGGACCGTGCGCATGTGGATAGCGCTGACCGACACCGATCGGGACAACGGCACGATGCGCTATGCCCCGGGAACGCACCACGGCGGCATCATGCCGCACCGTTACCGGGGGTCCGGTGTCTCAGCCCTTCTGCGCGGGGAGGAGGTCGAGTTCGACGTGGACGACGAGACCGCCGTCGACGTCACGCTGGCCGCGGGGCAATGCTCGCTGCATTTCCCCACGACGATTCACAGCTCCGGCCCCAGCGTGAGCCCGGCGGACCGCGTGTGTTTCGCCATTGATTTCATCCAGCCCGGGGTGCGGCCGCTGGCCGGTCCGGACAGTGCCCTCCTGGTGCGGGGCACCGACGGCTCCGGCCACTACGACCTCGAACCCCGGCTCGGCGAGGAGTTCGATCCGGCGGCGCTCAGGGCGTTCTCCCGGGCGACGAAAATCCGGCACGAGCGGTTGATGAACGTCATGCGCGCCGGTCGCACGGCCGGCGCCGCCGCGGGACAGGCGGTGTGACACGCCGTGATCCACCCCCGGACACCCTGGGCGGCCGAGCCCGTCGATGAACTCGGAGTGCCGGCCTCCTGGGATCTCACCCCCTGGTTCCCCCCGGTGGTGGACCAGGGAAACATTCCGCTGTGTACGGCCGCCGTCGTCGCCGGCATCGCCGGCTACTACGCGCGCCGGGGTGGGGAAGACGATTTCGCCGCCTCCGTTCTCTTCAACTACCGCACCTCCCGACTGATAGCCGGGGAAAGGGACAGGGCCGGATCAAACCTGTTCCGGAGCTTCGAGGCCTGGGACACCTACGGTATGGTCGGAGAGGAGGACTGGCCGTTTACGGCAGGCCGGGAAAACAGAGATCCGCCGCCTTTCTGTTTCGCTCGGGCGGCGGACCGCAAAGGGATAATCTATGGCCGTGTAATGCGAGGGGAAGGTGACACCGCAGACCACCTCCGCGCACTACGGCAGCATATTCTCAGCGGAATTCCGGTGGCCGTCGACATACCGCTCCATCCCGTTCAGCTGTCCTCGTTCCGGAGTCACGTCCTCCCCCTCCCACCGGTCGGTGCGGCAACATTCGGACGGCATGTGGTGATCATCGCCGGATACGACGACGATCGGAAATGCGGTGCAGGACAGGCGGCCGGCGCGTTTCTGGTGCGCAACAGCTGGGGATCCAGATGGGCCGCGCAGGGTTACGGGTGGTTGCCGTACGCCTACCTTGAGAACCGCCTGATCCGGGAGGCCTGGACCGTGTCCGAGAAAAAATGGAAGGAGCGGGCCCTTGAGCCCCGGGGGTAAGCCCTTCGCCAGAAGAATCGCTTCAGTGGGGAGATGGCTGATCCCTGCCGTCATCGTGCTCGAACTGGCGCTTCTGGCGACCGGCGTCATCGATCTCGGCACTGGCGTTCAGGTCGTGCTGGTCATCGAGCTGCTGCTCCTCGTGCTCGTGCTCGTGCAGGCGAGAGCGGCATGGGCCACCTACCGTGACGCACGCGCGGACGGTGACGACGAGGTCAGCGCGGCCGGAACCGCCCTGGACACGGTCCTCCCCGCGCCGGCCGCCGCCGTCTTCAAGCAGGACCTGCTCCTGTGGCGTGCGCTTTTCCTGGCAGCCCGCCGTAAGAAGGACGCCGGCGCGGACGAGGCCGCCATCGCCTACGGCAAGGATGTCCGGCTGACCATGTGGCTGGTCCTCATCGCCGACGGCGTGCTGCTGGTGGTCGTCCACGCCGCGCTGCCCTGGCCCACGGCCCGAACGGTCATGTTGGTCCTGGGCGTCCTCGGGGTGCTCTGGCTGGCCGGCTTCGTGGCGACGCTCTATGTCTACCCCCACTGCGTCAGCCCGCGGAGGCTCCGGCTGCGCTTCGCTTCGTTCTACGACATCTCCATACCGACCTCCCTCATCAAATCCGTGCGGATCGAGAAGAAGAGCAGAGGGATGCGCAGGTCGGCAGAGGTGGTCGGGGACAACCTGGTGATGGAGGTCTCCAGCTCCACGAACGTGATCGTCGAACTCAGCGAGACGCACAGTGTGAAGCTGCGGAGGGCCGAGCACCCGATCACGACGATCCACTGGTACGCGGACGAACCCGCTCAAGCGGTCGAGCTCGTCCGCAGCTTCATCGGGAGACCGAACGACTCGGCGTCCATGGGCGTCTGACAGAGGAGGACAGCACATGGCACGCGTGGTCCTCGCCACCGCCCTGCGGCCGGTGGCGGCTGATGCGAAAGAGATTCAGGTTTCCCCGGGCACGCTGGAGGAGGTCCTCTCGGAAGTCGGGTCGACCTACCCTCAGCTCTACGAGCGGATCGTGGACTCGGCCGGGGTCAGGAGGTTCGTGAACATCTACCTCAACGACGAGGACATCAGGTCGATCAGTGGCCTGGCGACCGAGGTGAGGGAGGACGACGTTCTGATGGTCATCCCCGCCGTGGCCGGAGGATCGACCGATGACGGGAGCCCCCACCCCGAGTTCTAGGGGTTCCGGGGCCGTCTCCGGCCCGCCGGCCGTGACCAGCTCCGGGGCCGTCTCTGGTCCGCCGGCCGTGACCAGCCCGTCCCGCCGGCGGACCGGCCGCGATCGGGGATCCGGCGTGACGCTAGTGGGCGCCGGACGGGCAGGACATGGTGGTCCGGGCGAACCCGTTCAGCATGTGTCTCGCGTACCAGCACGCCAGCTGCTCGGCGGTCAGCGAGCAGTCACCCTGAACCCACCACTTCAGTGTGGCCAGGGAGGTCTCAACGGTGATCCGGGTCCTGAGATCGATGAGGGCGCCGCTGGTCCCGGGCGGGGCCGACGGGGACGGGCCGTTGTACAGCTGGTGGATCGATTCGGTCCAGCGTGCATGGAGCCACTGTTCGAACCAGGTGCTTCTCCTGTGCACCAGGAGCGCATGATAAAGACGCTTGTGCGCGGCGAAGTGCTCCAGTATCTCGACGAGGGCCGCTACGTACCGGTAGGGGGCGACCGGATGGCCTGTGGCCACGAGAAGCGAACTCAGGCCCTTCCGGGTGCCGTCCGCATGAAGAGTCTCGATCATATGGAACTTGTCGCGATAGTGCCGGTAGAAGGTGGAGCGGTGGACATCGGCTAGTTTCGTGATGTCCGACACCGTGATCATGTCGAATCCTACGGAGCAGCTGAGCTGCTCAAGTGACATATGAAGAGCTCTCAAGGAGCGGTTGGTCCGACGATCGCGAGAGTATCGAATCTCAACGTCTGATCGACTGGAATCCAGCGTCAACTTTTGGGCCTTCCGTTTAAATGAGCCGGCGGTCGGCGGATGCAGATGGTTCCGCGGGCCGGGGCGGGCAGGCCTTGACGCAGGCCGGGACGGCGTCGGAAGCGGACGTGCCGGCGTCCGGGCGGTGAGCTTTTTTCACCCCTGAGAACTTTCCGCCGCGTCTCCCATTTAAGGGGATTACGGTGTGCATGTATAAGGGGTTCGAACAGTGTCGCACGGTCCCGAACGGCGCCGAACAGCGCCGAACGGCGAGCCCGTCCTTGCCGTCGCGGGCGTCCGCCGCGCAGCTCTCACCAGGTGGACCGGCCGCGCAGCTCTCACCAGGCGGACAGCAGGAGATAGCCGGCCACCGCCGACCCGGCCAGCGCTCCGCCGTAGCAGGCCAGGCTGATCGCCCTTTCGAGGTGCCTGAGCTGCAGCCCGTGATGCAGGGCGTAGCGGAAGCGGTGGGCCCAGTGGAAGAGCGCCAGCACGCAGAGACCGAGAAGAACGACCCGCGTGACCGGGTGGCCCAGCACGGCGGCCAGCCGTCCGTGATCGGGCGGCGCCATCCAGCCCAGCGGGAAGGCGACGCCGAAGAGGAACAGCAGGGCCGGGATCAGCAGCGCCGACAGCACGCCGCCGGCGCTGAACAGCAGCCACAGGAACGGCTCCACCGGACGCCTGGCCATCGTTCACCCCAGGACCAGGAGAGCCACGAGCGCCGACGCGAGCATCCACGCCACGAGGTTGCCCACGCCGATCACGGCCGGCGGCAGGCGCCTGCCGCGCAGCCGTACGGCCATCGCGTGCGGCGAGAGCGTGAACAGCCAGGTGACGGCGTGGAGCAGGACGAAGCACAGCGCGACCACGTTCAGCAGGACCATCCCCGGTGCGGCGCTCCAGGCCAGGAACCGCCCGTAGCGCTCCGGCCCCTGGGCGACCGCGTTCACCAGCAGCAACAGGAACACCACCGACCACGCCACCCAGACACTGCTCAGCTCGCGGAGCACGAACAGCAGATACGAGCGGCGTCGCAGCCACCAGAAGACCGGCACGCGGGGCCGGTACCACCGGGGGTGGAACCGCGTGTAGTGGACCTTCTCGCTCATCACGCCCCCCGCGGCAGGAGGAAGGACCTGAGCGACTCCATGGCCGCCGTGAACTTGTAGCGCTGGATGGCCCCCGCCGGATCGACGTCCTTCGGGCAGACCGCGCTGCACTCGCCCACGAAAGTGCAGGCCCAGATGCCTTCGGCCGCCGACAGGACGTCCATCCGTTCCGAGGCGCCCTGGTCACGCGAGTCGAGGTTGTAGCGCTGGGCGAGGGCGATGGCCGCCGGGCCGAGGAACTCCTGGTCGAGCCCGTAGACGGGGCAGGCGGCGTAACAGAGCATGCAGTTGATGCACATGCTGAACTGCTCGTACTCCGCGCGCTCCGCCGGTAGCTGGGGATACTCTCCCTCGGCCGGCGGTTCCTGCTCCGGGCGGATGAGCCACGGTCTGACCTGCGGCAGCTTGCGCATGAAGTCGCCGATGTCCACAACGAGATCGCGCACGACGGGGAAGTTGGACAGCGGCTCGACGCGTACCGGGCCCGGCGCGTAGTCCTCCAGGAAGGTGGCGCAGGTCAGCTTCGGCTCGCTGTTGACGGTCATGCCGCAGCTCCCGCAGACGCCCATCCGGCAGGACCAGCGGTAGGAGAGCGTGCCGTCCAGATGGTCCTTGATGTGGTTCAGGCCGTCGAGGACCGACCACTCCTTGCGCAGCGGTATCTCGTACTCCCGAGCCACCGGCTCGGTGTCGCTCTCCGGCCGGTAGCGGGTCACCCGCAGGGTGATGTGATCCGCCATGAGCGTCACCTCCCGTACACCCGCTCCCCCGGGGGCCACCGGGTGATCGTCACCGGCAGATACTCCACCCGCCGTGTCCCGTCGGCGTCGCGGTAGATCAGCGTGTTGGCGAGGAACCTGTGGTCGTCGCGGGCCGGGAAGTCGACGCGCTGGTGCGCTCCACGCGACTCCTCACGCCGCAGCGCGCAGTGGACGATGCTCTCGGCCACGTCCAGCATGAACGACAGTTCGAGGGCGGCGACCAGCTCGGTGTTGAAGGTCCGGCTGCGGTCCTCGAGGCGGGCGGAGCGGAAGCGGTCCTGCAGGACGCTCAGCCGGTCGGCGGCCCTGGCCAGCGAGCCGCCCGAACGGTAGATCCCCGTGCTCTCCTCCATGGTCGCCCGCATCTCCTCGCGGATGGCGGAGATCGGTTCCTTCCCGTCGTCGCGGTTGAGCAGCCCGTGTTCCAGCCGCCGCCGCTCGTCCTCCACCTGCGCCCGTACGGCCGGCCGTACGGCGGTGCGGGCACCTTGCGCGTCCGAGGCGAACGAGGCGGCGGCCCGCCCGGCGCGGGCGCCGAACACGAGCAGCTCGGGCAGCGAGTTGGAACCCAGGCGGTTCGCGCCGTTGATGCTGACGCAGGCGGCCTCGCCGGCGGCGAACAGCCCCTCCAGGGGAGTGGCGCCGTGGATGTCGGTGTGGACCCCGCCCATCATGTAGTGCACGACCGGCCGCACCGGGATCAGCTCGCGGACCGGGTCGATGTTCTCGTAGCTCCGGCAGAGCTCGCGCACGAAGGGGAGCCTGGCGTCGATGACCGCCTTCCCGAGGTGGCGCAGGTCCAGGTGCACGATGGGTCCGTACGGGGTGTCGACGGTCCGGCCCTTGTCGACCTCCTTGACGAACGCCTGCGACAGGCGGTCACGTGGCCCCAGCTCCATGCTGCGCAGCACGGGCCCGGGCGAGGGCGTGCCGAGGTCGTAGTCCTGCAGGTAGCGGTAGCCGTCCTTGTTGACCAGCCAGCCGCCCTCGGCCCGGGCCGCCTCGGTGATGAGGATGCCGGTGAACGGCAGGCCGGTCGGGTGGTACTGGACGAACTCCATGTCCTTGAGCGGAGCCCCCGCCCGGTAGGCCAGGGCCATGCCGTCGCCGGTCTTGATGGCGGCGTTGGTGGTGAACGGGTAGACCTGGCCGCACCCGCCGGTGCACAGGACGACCGCCCTGGCGGTGATGGCCTCGATCCGGCCCGACATCAGCTCGATGGCGACGACGCCGGCCACCCGGCCGTCGTCGACCAGCAGCTTCGTCACATACCACTCGTCGTAGCGGATGATGTGGCCGTATCGGAGGGAGGTCTGGAACAGCGTGTGGAGCAGGTGGAAGCCCGTCTTGTCGGCGGCGAACCACGTGCGCATCTTCTTCATCCCGCCGAACGGCCGCACGGCCACGCGCCCGTCGGGCTCGCGGCTCCACGGGCAGCCCCAGTGCTCCAGCCGGAGCAGCTCCTCGGGGGCCTCCTTGACGAAGACCTCGACGGCGTCCTGGGCGCACAGCCAGTCCCCGCCGGAGACGGTGTCGTAGGCGTGCTCGTCGAAGCTGTCATCGGACCGGACGACCCCCGCGGCCCCGCCCTCGGCCGAGACCGTGTGGCTGCGCATCGGATACACCTTGGAGACGATCGCCACGCTCAGCCGTGGATCGTGCTCCGCGACGGCGATCGCGGCGCGCACCCCGGCGCCACCGCCGCCCACGATCAGGACGTCATGCGGGAGCGTCATGCCGCGCGGCCAACTCACGGGCGACGCCGTCCCCGGCTCCGTGCGCCGGCCGCGGGTCCACGCCCTCAGGTCCCATGGTCGGCTCCGAACTCCTCCCGGACCACCTTCCCGTCGTGCCGGACGGCCGTCACCTGGATGCTGCCGTCGTGGTATTCATGACGGATCCGGCGGCAGCCGCAGGAAAAGTATTCGTCCCTGATGACCAGGCCCTGTCCGTCGTCGTCCAGGTAGTGCTCGCCGTCCACGGTCTTCCCGCACGGGGCCTTCGCACCTGTGAAACGGATCTTCGTGCCAACCATCGTCCGCTCCCCTGCAGACGGCCGGGCGTCGCAGACAGCCGGGAGCTCCCGGCTCCGCACGCCGCGGTGGACCGGGACACGGCCCCGGACCGCACCGCGGACGCGTCTGGTCCGCCCTATACAACCCCAGCCTCTCACCCCCCAGACGCTGGGAGAAGACCCGCGATCAAGATTCCCGGGCCGGGCGGCGCCACGGGGGGACCCCGGGTTCTCCCGTGGTGGTTCAGCCGTGTCCGAGCCGCTGAAGGGGGTCAGCCGCGTCCGAGCCGCTGGAAGAACCGGAAGAACGAGCGCTTCTCGCGGGGCGGCGGCCCGGCGGCGGCGGGCTTCTCCTCGGCGGGATGGCGGGCCCGCCAGTCGCCGACGACCTCCTCCACGTCGATGAGCGGTTGGAGGAGCGGCGGGCCGGACAGGGGCTTCCCGTAGCTCTCACGGATCTTGTCGTTGATGGCGCCGATGATCCTGCGGGCCTCGGCCTCCGTCCGCGCGCCCACCGCCGCCGCCCGGGACTCCTCGGCCTCCTTGCGCAGCGCGAGCGTCCCCGGCAACGGGAACGACAGGTTCTCCGCCTGCATCTTCTGCCTGATCCACCACATCTCGTCGTACGGCCTGCCCTCGCCGGGGAGGGGTTTGCCCGCGCCCGGCAGGTCGTCGAACTCCCCGCGCTCGGTGGCCTCACGGATCTGCCGGTCGATCCACGTCTCGAAGCTGACTCCGGGTGGTTTGCGTTCCGTCACACTTTCACCTCCCATGCCGCGATCAGCATCACTTTCGAGGATAGCCAGGGCACATGGTGGACATCCGTCGCGTCGATCTGTCACTATTCCGGACATGATCGTAGGAAAGGACAGCGCCACCTCCATCCGGTGAGCGTTCTCGTGCAGCGGGAAGCTGCCGAAATCCGCGAAGAATGGCTGGGCTGGGCGTCGTCGGCGCTGCCCGCCGACCGTCCGGCCGCAGAGGCCGCCATCTCCGGGCTCTACCGCCTGATCGGGCTCCCCCCGCCACGTTTCCACTGGGTCTCCTCGCCGGCCGCGGCCCTGGCCACCGTCCCCCCCGGCGTGCGCCTACGGCCTTCGGAGGCCGTCGAGCGCATGTCCGAATGGCCGCTGCCACCGCGGCTCGCCGCTGTGATGAGAGAGCTGTGCCGCGGACTCGACGCCCAGGTCAGATGGGTTCATCAGCCGATGGACCAGCTGATCCGCCGGGAGGTCCGCGGCTCGCTCTCGCAGTCCACCAGATCGCTCCGCATGCCGCTCCAGGCGGCGTACGGCTCGCAGCCCCATCCGGGGAGCGGCTGGCACGACGTGCGGTGCGTCTCCTGGGTCGCCCACTACGACGCCCTCCGCCGGGCGGCCGGCGTGGTCTTCACCCCCGAGCAGACCCGGCAGCTCGACCTGTGGGCGGCGGTGGCCCGGTCATGCGGCTGGTGGTGGCCCCGCGAAGGCGTGTGCGTCGTATCCGAGCGGCCCGTCGCCATGCACACGGAGGTGTGGGGCGATGACGGCGAAGTGCGGCTGCACCGCGCGGACGGCCCCGCGGCACGTTACGCGGACGGCTGGGAGGTGTACGCCTGGCACGGGACGCAGGTGCCCTCCTGGGTGATCACGGATCCGAGCGTCCCGCGGATCGCGCGGGAGGCCAACGTCGAGGTCAGGCGGTGCGCGATCGAGCACATCGGCTGGGCGTCCTACATCGACCGGGCCGGGCTGCGGCTGGTCGCCTCCGCGCCCGACCCCGGCAACCCCGGCTCGGAACTGCGGCTCTACGACATGCGGAAGGAGACCAGGGTGCTCCTCGCGGTCAACGGGTCCGTCGAACGCGACGGACACCGCCGCCGGTACGGGCTGACCGTGCCGGGCTCCCTCGACGATCCGATCGCCGCCGCCGGCTGGACCTACGGGCTGTCCGCCGAGCAGTACTCCCTTCTCGTCCGCCGAACCTGAGGTGACCTCCATGACTGTGACTCTCGCTTCGCTCTCCCGGCAGACCGGACTCGCCGTGCTCGACCACCTTGAGCAGTCGGTGAGCATCCCCGTCGTCGACGGGCTCCAGGCCCAGGGCGACCTCATCGTCATCCCGCTCCCCGTCACCGCGCCGTCCGTGCGGCCCTGGTGTGACGCCGGCTGGACGGACGTGCCTCCCGAGGGGGTCGAACTGCTCCGCGGCGCGGCCGGGGGCAACCCGCACACGCTCGTCGCCGACCCCGGCACCTGCCGGTGGACGACCGACGTGCTGGACTCCGACGGGCTGGCGATCGGCATCTTCGAGACCTCGGCCGTCGCCTACCTGCTGCATCCCGAGCACGGAGCCACGGGCTGCACGCTGGGCGCCTATGCCGTCCGGCGGCAGCGCGAGTACGAAGGGCGCCGGGCGCGCCTCGTCGCGGACTGATCCCGGCGCCTGTCTCCTCCGGACGCGCGCCGGGCGTGTGCAGGATCTTCTCGACCGCACAGGGCGCAAGCCCAGGTCGTCATCACGACGGCCTGGGCTTCCCCGGTGTCCGCGGCGCGGCCTCCGGCCTGCTCGGTCCCACCCGGCGCAGCGCCCGCCACCGTCAGGGGCTAGGCGCCGCTAGCGGGAGTGCTCCCTGAGCGGTCCGTCGACTGCCAGTGGTGCGGGTAGGGCGGCTGCTGCTGCACCGGATAGGGCTGCTGCACCGGGTAAGGCTGCTGCACCGGGTAGGGGGGCCGCCACTGCCCCGGGTAGCCGCCCGGGTAAGGGGGCCGCCACTGGCCGGGGTAGCCGCCCGGGTAAGGGGGCCGCCAGCCCGGATAGGGGGGCCGCCAGCCCGGGTAGGGCGGATGCCAGCCCGGGTAGGGTGGCCGCCACTGGCCCGGGTAGGGAGGCCAGTGACCCTGGCCGGGCACCGACGACGCGGGCACGCAGTCGTACTGCGGGCAGGGCGTGGTGAAGCACTGCTTGGGCGAGGGCACGCAGACGCGGCCCGGGCCGCAGTTGATCGCCGCGCACGGAGATCCGGGACTGCACGAACCGGCCGCCTGCACGGCCGGCGCGGCGGCGGCGGCGACCGTCCGTACCGCCGCGGTGGCCGACGACCCGTCCGCCCACGCTGTGGTCGTCGCGGCCGGTGATCCGGCCGCGATGACCACAGCCAGGACAGGGATCAGTTTTCGGAGCATTTTTCCCCCAGTTGTCATGATCGCTTCTGACTTCTTCGGCGATGCTCGCACCGGGCGTTCCTGCTGACGGCAAAATGACTCTCAGCAAGTCGGATGGCTTGCCGAGAGTCAGGCGGCGACACCGCCGCGCCGGGCCCGGATCAGGGCCGGGGGGACGGCCCGCCCGCGGAGTGCCACCTCATCGGTCACTCCGTGGGGCCGGTCTCCAGATGCGTCGTCACGGGCGGTCCCGGGGTGCGGCCCACGGGGGGATACTCGCAGTCGAGCTGGCTGACATCCACGTCCCTGCTGCTGTTCCAGCTCTCGCCCTCCCGGGCGGTGTAGACGAACGTGCAGGCTCTGCCGTGCGAGTCGCTGAAGTTGGAGACGAAGATCTCGTCGTCGGCGGCGCATCCCGTCAGAGCCAGTGCGGCCACTCCGAGTCCTGCGCACCATGCTGTGGCGCTCCGGCGGGTCATGCCCGGATCGTACGTCCGGAAAGCCCGGGTGATCCGTCTCCTCACGGGGAGATCGGCATACCTGCGGAGGGTCGTTCACGGTCCTTCCACCGCACGGAACGTGACGCTAGTAGTAGCCCTTCCCGCCGTCGAGGAGCTCCCGGATGACGTCCACGTGGCCGGCGTGCCGGGCGGTCTCCTCGATCATGTGGAGCAGGATCCAGCGCAGGGACGCGGCGGCCACCCGGAAGTCCGGGTGCTTGCCCACGTCATCCAGCGAATGGGCCGCGATGATCTCGTTCGACACCGCGCACTGCCTGTCGTACTCCTCAAGGAGCTGCGCGAGCGGGATGCCTTCGACCATCATGTCGGCATCCTCGGGCCCGTCGTCGAACTGCGGTCCCCTGGCCGGCCGGCCCAGCAGCATGACCTCGAACCAGGTGTTCTCCACCCAGCGCATATGGGAGACGACACCCGCCATCGTCATGAGGGGAGAGGCGGGAAGGACGGATCGATGCGCGTCCGCGTCGGACAGGCCTTCGCATTTCCAGTGAATTATCGCGCGCTGCATGTCGAGCCAGCCGACGAGCTGGGTCCGCTCGTCCGCCTCGAAAGGAGGACGATTACGAGGAGGAGTCATGAACGCCGACGCTACCCCAGCGGAGATGAGGGCGCACCGTGATTTCGGCCGGGGCGGCTCCCGCGGACTCAGCCGGCCGGTCCGGGCCGGACAGGTGCCTCCGGCCGGTCCGGGCCGGACAGGCGTCCCCGGCCGGTCCGGGCCGGACAGGTGCCCCCGGCGGAGGCGGAGCCGGCGGTGTTCACCTCTCGCGCCGGTGGTGGGGGTGGCGGTCCACCAGGTCGGACAGGAGCGCCTCCCACCTGGCCCCGATGGTGGCGAGCCGGTAGCCGGCCGCGGTCTCCAGGGCGCGGACTCCGATCTCGCGGCGCAGCTCCTCGTCCTCGATGAGCGCGCAGATCGCGTCGGCCAGCGCCTGGATCTTCCCCGGCCTGACCAGCAGCCCGTCGGAGCCGTGGGTGATCAGCTCGGCCGGTCCGGTGGGGCAGTCGTAGCTGACCACCGGCAGTCCCTTGCTCATCGCCTCCAGGATGACCATCGGCATGCCCTCGCGGCGGGAGCTGAGCACGAACATCGAGGCGGCGCCGAGCTCCGCGCCGACGTCCTTGACGGAGCCTCCGAGGAGCACGTGCCCGGTCAGCCCGTGGCTGTCGATCGACGCCTGGAGCTTCTCCCGGCGCTGTCACCCGCGCCCTGGCCGGCCCCGGCGTCCCCGACCCACTCAGGGTGATCGTGGTCACCACCTTCGACCTCGACGAGTA
>NZ_JBSFPS010000117.1:0-28455 GCF_053588315.1 Streptosporangium sp. NPDC003464
AGACTCGCCGAACCCGCTAGGATGTCGACCACTCCGCTTCCGGAGCAACCCTTCTAACTTACTCCGACATCCAGCTCTTGTCCAATCGTGCGGACAGGTCCGGATTATCGGTTTCAGTTCAGAGGGGGGTGCAGGAGCTCGCCCTGCCTGAAGAACTCTAGCAGTCCGCCCGGGTTCTCATGACCCACATCGCGGTAACAACTAGGTCTTCCCTGGGTCAGGGACCTTCAAACGCGTGAGCCCGGAGCCACCGGCTCCGGGCTCACTGGTCCGACCCTGCGCCCGCGATACGGCTGACGCACTTCAGACGCCTGCTCAGCTGTGCGGACACCCTCCGCCGCGTCGCAGGCGACCTGCTCAGCCGGCGGGGAGCGCCGCCAGCTGCGCGGCCAACCGCGTGATGTCCTGGTCGGCCTGGGCCGCCCGGGCCCGGACCTTGGCCACCACGTCGTCGGGCGCCTTCGACATGAACTGCTCGTTGCCGAGTTTGGCCGCCACCTGCGCGGCCTCCTTCTGCGCCACGGCGAGATCCTTCTCCAGGCGCTTGCGCTCGGCGGCGACATCGATCGTGCCCGCGGTGTCGATCTCCACGACGATCCCGCCGACGTCGAGGCGGGCAGTGGCCGCGAAGGACTCCGACGGCTGGTCGAGCCGGAGGAGCGACCGGACCGCCCCCTCGTGCGGGGCGAGAGCCGTACCGGCGAGCGACAGGCGGGCGGCGACCCGCTGACCAGGCTTGAGGCCCTGGTCGGAACGGAACCTGCGGACCTCGGTCACCAGGCCCTGGACCGCGAGGATCTCCTCCTCCGCGGCGGCGTCGCGCAGCGACTCCTGGACCACCGGCCACGGCGCGACCACGATCGACTCGCCTCCCGTGACCGCCCGCCACAGCTCTTCGGTGACGAACGGCACCAGCGGGTGGAGCAGCCGCAGGAGAGAGTCGAAGACATGGCCCAGCACGAGCCGGGTGTGCTCCTGCCCCGAGGCTATCTGGATCTTGGCGAGCTCCACGTACCAGTCGCAGACCTCGTCCCAGGCGAAGTGGTAGAGCAGATCGGAGATCTTGGCGAACTCGAACTCCTCGAAGGCCGCGTCCACCGACGCGACGATCTCCTGGAGCCGGGAGAGGATCCACCGGTCGGCCGCGGTCAGTTCCTCGACCGGGAGCTCGCCGACCGCCGCGCCGTTCATCAGCGCGAACCGGGTGGCGTTCCAGATCTTGTTGCAGAAGTTGCGGGAGCCTCCGGCCCACTCCTCACTGATCGCCACGTCGGAGCCGGGGTTGGCACCGCGCAGCAGCGTGAAGCGGGTCGCGTCGGCGCCGAAGCGCTCGACCCAGTCGAGCGGGTCCACCACGTTGCCGAACGACTTCGACATCTTCTTGCCGTACTGGTCGCGGACCATGCCGTGCAGGGCCACGGTCCGGAAGGGAGGCCGGCCGTCCATGGCGTAGAGGCCGAACATCATCATCCGGGCCACCCAGAAGAACAGGATGTCGTAGCCGGTGACCAGGACGGAGGTCGGGTAGAACTTGGCCAGCTCGGGTGTCTCGTCCGGCCAGCCCAGGGTGGAGAACGGCCACAGTCCGGAGGAGAACCAGGTGTCGAGGACGTCCGGGTCCTGGACGTAGCCGGCGGGCGGCTCCTCGTCCGGGCCGACGCAGACGACCTCGCCGGCCGGGCCGTACCAGACCGGGATCCGGTGACCCCACCACAGCTGCCGCGAGATGCACCAGTCGTGCATGTCGTCGACCCAGTCGAAGTAGCGCTTGGCCAGCTCCGGCGGATGGATCTTCGTCTGGCCGTCGCGGACCGCGTCACCGGCGGCCTTGGCCAGCGGGGAGACGTTGACGAACCACTGGAGCGACAGGCGGGGCTCCACCACGGTCTTGCAGCGCGAGCAGTGGCCGACCGAGTGGAGGTAGGGCCGCTTCTCGGCGACGATGCGGCCCTGCTGGCGCAGGGCGGCCACGACCGCGGGCCGGGCCTCGAAACGGTCGAGTCCCTGGAACGGGCCGTGCGCGGTGATCACACCGCGCTCGTCCATGACCGCGAGGGACGGCAGCGAGTGGCGGCGGCCGATCTCGAAGTCGTTCGGGTCGTGGGCCGGGGTGACCTTGACCGCACCGGTGCCGAAGGCGGGGTCGACGTGCTCGTCGGCCACGACCGGGATCCGGCGCCCGGTGAGCGGGAGCTCCACCTCACGTCCGACGAGGTGCGCGTAGCGCTCGTCGGACGGGTGCACGGCCACGGCGGTGTCACCGAGCATGGTCTCGGCGCGGGTGGTCGCGACGACGATGGAGTCTTCTCCCTCGCCGTAGCGGATCGAGACGAGCTCGCCCTCGTCCTCGCTGTGCTCCACCTCGATGTCCGACAGGGCGGTCAGGCAGCGCGGGCACCAGTTGATGATGCGCTCGGCGCGGTAGATGAGCCCGTCGTCGAAGAGCTTCTTGAAGATCGTCTGGACGGCGCGGGAGAGCCCGGGGTCCATGGTGAAGCGCTCGCGCGACCAGTCGACGCCGTCGCCGAGCTTCCTCATCTGGCCGAGGATCCGGCCGCCGGACTCCTCCTTCCACTGCCACACCCGCTCGACGAACGCCTCCCGGCCCAGGTCGTGGCGGGACAGGCCGTCCCTGGCGATCTCTCGCTCGACGACGTTCTGGGTGGCGATGCCGGCATGGTCCATGCCCGGCAGCCAGAGCGTCTCCTGACCGCGCATGCGGGCGCGGCGGGTCAGCGCGTCCTGGATCGAGTGGTCGAGGGCGTGGCCGATGTGCAGGACACCGGTCACGTTCGGCGGAGGCAGGACGATGCTGTACGGCTCGCGTTCGCTGCTCGGGTCCGCGGCGAAGTGTCCCTCCGACACCCAGCGCTCGTAGCTCCGGGTCTCCACGTCGGCAGGGGTGTACTGGGTAGGCAGCTCTGGCGTCGTCACGGTGTCCAATTCTAGGGATGTCCGGATGGTCGATGGCCCATGGCCGCAAGATCGGAGGCCGAGCGGCTGGAGCTCGCTCCCGGCGGTCGCTCCACCGGGCGGGGCCGGGAAACGACGGCGCCCCCGCAGAGGGTCTCTGCGGGGGCGCCGGAGGTGCGGACGGGTCAGGCGGACTTCTCCCGAGGCGTCCGCTGCTGCTTGTTGAGCTGGTCACGCGGCACGAGCGTCGGGTTGACGTGTTCGAGCACCGACTCGCGGGTGATGACGACGCGCGCCACGTCCTGGCGGGAGGGCACCTCGTACATCACCGACTGGAGGACCTCCTCCAGGATGGCCCGCAGGCCACGCGCGCCGGTGCCGCGCAGGATCGCCTGGTCGGCGATCGCCTCCAGGGCGTCGTCGGTGAACTCCAGCTCGACGTTGTCCAGTTCGAGCAGACGGCGGTACTGCTTGACCAGGGCGTTGCGCGGCTCGGTGAGGATCTGGATGAGCGCGTCGCGGTCGAGGTTGTGCACGCTCGTGATGACCGGGAGCCGGCCGACGAACTCGGGGATCATGCCGAACTTCAGCAGGTCCTCGGGCATGACGGCGCGGAAGATGTCAGAGGTGTCGACGTCTTCCTTGGAGTGGATGATGGCGTTGAAGCCGATGCCCTTGCGGCCGACCCGGGACTCGATGATCTTTTCGAGGCCGGCGAAGGCACCACCGCAGATGAAGAGCACGTTGGTGGTGTCGATCTGGATGAACTCCTGGTGAGGGTGCTTGCGCCCGCCCTGGGGCGGCACGCTCGCCGTGGTGCCCTCCAGTATCTTCAGCAGGGCCTGCTGCACGCCCTCACCGGAGACGTCCCTGGTGATCGAGGGGTTCTCGCTCTTGCGAGCGATCTTGTCCACCTCGTCGATGTAGATGATGCCGGTCTCGGCCTTCTTGACGTCGTAGTCAGCGGCCTGGATCAGCTTGAGAAGTATGTTCTCGACGTCCTCGCCCACGTAGCCCGCCTCCGTCAGGGCGGTGGCGTCGGCGATGGCGAACGGCACGTTCAGCATCTTCGCCAACGTCTGGGCGAGCAGTGTCTTGCCGGAACCCGTCGGGCCCAGGAGCAGGATGTTGGACTTGGCCAGTTCGAGGCCGTCGTCACGCCCGCGCTCACCGGACTGCACCCGCTTGTAGTGGTTGTACACCGCCACCGAGAGAGCCTTCTTCGCCTGGTCCTGACCGATGACGTAGGCGTCGAGGAACTCGTAGATCTCCCTCGGCTTCGGCAGACTGTCCCACTTGAGCTCGGAGGATTCGCTGAGCTCCTCTTCGATGATCTCGTTGCAGAGATCGATGCACTCATCGCAGATGTATACGCCGGGCCCGGCGATGAGCTTCTTGACTTGCTTCTGGCTCTTCCCGCAGAAAGAGCACTTCAGCAGGTCTCCCCCGTCGCCGATGCGTGCCACCCCAGATACTCCTTTGCGTGGGACCGCCCTGGCTGCCGCGGTCCGTTTCTTCCGACCGGTCCGATACCCGGTGCGGAAAGTCATCCCGCTCAGGTTTCGACGTTACCGTCTTCTGAGCCCTCAGTGAGCCCCCTAGCGGCGAGTCGCACCGGAACGTGCCCAATTGGGCACCGTTCCGGTGCGATACGGCTCATTAAGAGGCTATGGCCTTGGCGAGCTTCTTGCGGGACGGGATGATGTCGTCGATCAGCCCGTACGCCTTGGCCTCCTCAGAATTGAGGATCTTGTCGCGCTCGATGTCCTTGCGGATCGCGTCGGGGTCCTTGCCCGAGTGCTGGGCCAGGATCGACTCGAGCTGCGAGCGCATCCGCAGGATCTCCCGCGCCTGGATCTCGATGTCGCTGCCCTGGCCGCCGCCCTCGGTGGAGGGCTGGTGGATCAGGATGCGGGCGTTCGGCAGGGCGAAGCGCTTGCCCGGCGTGCCGCCGGCCAGCAGCACCGCCGCGGCGGACGCCGCCTGTCCCAGGCAGACCGTCTGGATCTCCGGACGGACGAACTGCATCGTGTCGTAGATCGCCGTCATGGCGGTGAACGAACCGCCCGGCGAGTTGATGTAGATGCTGATGTCACGGTCGGGGTCGAGCGACTCGAGCGTCAGCAGCTGCGCCATGACGTCGTTGGCCGAAGCGTCGTCGACCTGCACGCCGAGGAAGATGATGCGGTCCTCGAACAGCTTGGCATACGGGTTCATCTCCCGCATGCCGTACGACGTGCGTTCGGTGAAGGACGGAAGAACGTAACGGCCGTTGATGTCTCCCGGCCGGATCAACTCACTCACCTTGTGCCCTTTCAGGAGACGGCGCCCGAGGAGGGCACCTGTCGAGCGCTGCGCACGACCTGGTCGATGAAACCGTAGTCCTTGGCCTCCTCGGCCGTGAACCAGCGGTCGCGGTCGGAGTCGGCCTCGATCTGGTCCAGGCTCTGACCGGTGTGGAAGGCGATGCGCTCGGCAAGGGTCTTTTTGACGTAGAGCATCTGCTCCGCCTGGATGGCGATGTCGGCGGCGGTGCCGCCGATGCCTCCGGACGGCTGGTGCATCATGATGCGGGCGTGCGGCAGGGCGTAACGCTTGCCCTGTGCGCCGGCGCAGAGGAGGAACTGGCCCATGGAAGCGGCCAGGCCCATCGCGACCGTGCACACGTTGTTCGGCACGTATTCCATCATGTCGTAAATCGCCATGCCGGCGGTCACTGATCCGCCTGGCGAGTTGATGTAGAGCCAGATGTCCCGGTCGGGATCGTCCGCGGCGAGCAGGAGCAGCTCGGCGCAGATTCGGTTGGCGATCTCGTCGTTGACCTGAGTGCCCAGCACGATGATGCGCTCACGCAGCAGCCGCTGGTAGAGCTGGTCTTCGAGCCTGAACGAGCCGTTCGACTGGCTCATCGACTCGGGCCCGGAGCCGGTCGGCTGGTAGAAGGTCGGCGGGCTGGTCACAGCGTCACCTTCCGATGCGTCGTAATCGATTGGCTTTGCTTGTGACCTTAACGCGCGCCGCCTACCGGACATGCCCCCTCCACGTGCTGTTCGCTGACGGCGCATGCTCATCACCCCGTATCGGACTCTTTCCCGCGGCCCCTCGGATCCAGTTTCCGCCCGTGACCCCCAGCGTGTCGACACCGGTCCGGCCCACGTGCCGCGGCCCCGTGAAGGCCGGTCCAGGGGGTGCCGTACGGCCCCGTAGGGGGGATGGCCGGGGGCACGCGGCCTCGGGGAGGACCGGGCCGGAGGCGTCCGGCCGGCTCCCGCTCCCCTCCGCGGCGGCGGCCGGGTCTCTCCCTCCGGCCGGGATCGCGGCACACCCGGCCGGGATCGCGGCACACCCGGCCCGGACGGCGGCGCTCGCCCGGTCCGGACCGCGGCTCGCCGGACCGGGAGCGGAGGAGCCCTCAGGACCGTCCAGGGAATCGCTCGCCCCTGACCGGTCCCCGAGGTGCGGCGGGGGCCGGAGACGCCGGACGCCCCCCGCCGTGCCGGGCACGGCGGGGGGCGTCGGGTGCGTCGTGGCGGGGCCTACTTGGCCTCAGCCTCAGCCTCGGCCTCGGCGGGCTCGTCAGCCGCCTCCTCCGCGGGCTGCTCACCGTTGATCTCGGTGTAGATGGCCTTGAGGTCCACCTCGTTGCCGGCCTCGTCGGTCACCTTGGCCGCGTCGCCGATGAGGCTCTTGGCCTTGTCGCGGACGATCTCGACCATGGCCAGCGTGAGCTGGTCGCTGTCGGCGAGGTGCTGGGCGAGGGTGTTCGGGGCGACGTTCATCTGCATGGCGCGCTGCACCACGAAGTTGGTCAGCTCCTGCTCGCTGACGCCGAGCTCCTCGGACTTGACGATCTTGTCGAGGACGAAGCCGGTCTTGAGCGCCTTGGCCGCGCTCTCGTCGAACTCGGCGAAGCGCTCCTCCTCGGTGGTCTGGTAGAGGCGGAAGAACGCCTCCTTGCTCAGGCCACTCTCGGCGATCTGGTGCTCGAGGTTGTGCTTGCGGCTGTCGACCTCGCGCTCGAACGCGCTGTCCGGCAGCGGGATGTCGATCTTGGCGAGGAGCGCCTCCAGGGCGTTCTCCCGGGCCTTGACGACCTGCTCGATCAGCTTGTTGCGGCGGGCCTGCTCGCGGACGCTGTCCTTGAGCTCGTCGAGGGTGTCGAACTCGCTGGCGAGCTGGGCGAACTCATCGTCGAGCTCGGGGAGGACCTTCTCCTTGACGCTCTTGATGGTGATGGTGACCACGGCCTCCTCGCCGGCGTTCTCGCCGCCGACCAGGTTGGTGGTGAACTCCTTGGTGTCACCGGCGGACATGCCGACCAGCGCGTCGTCGAGGCCCTGCAGCACCGAGCCGGCGCCGACCTCGTAGGAGACGTCGTTGGCCTGCTGCTCCTCGATGTTCACACCGTCGATCGCGGCGGCGAGGTCCATGACGACGTAGTCGCCGTTGGCCGCGGCGCGCTCGACGCCGGTCAGCGTGGCGAAGCGCTGGCGCAGGCCGTCGAGCTGGGCCTCGACGTCCTCGTCGGACACCTCGGCGACCGGGACGGTGACCTCGATGCCCTGGTAGTCGGGGACGTCGAAGTTCGGGCGGATGTCCACCTCGGCGGTGAACTCGACCTGCTCGCCGTCATCGATCTTGGTGACCTCGATCTCCGGCGGGCTGACCGGGAAGAGGTCGCTCGCGTCGACGGCCTGGCCGTACAGCTTCGGCACGGCGTCGTTGAGGGTCTCCTCCAGCACCACCGCGCGGCCGAAGCGCTGCTCGATGATCCGGGCCGGAACCTTGCCGGGGCGGAAGCCGGGGACGCGCACCTGCTGCGCGACCTTCTTGTACGCCGCCTGCAGGCTCTCGCCGAGCTCCTCGAACGGCACCTCGACAGTGAGCTTGACCCGAGTCGGGCTGAGCTCCTCCACAGCGGTCTTCACGGGGTGGTCTCCTTGATCAAGCTTCGAGTGATCGCGGGCGCGTCAAGTCGTACGGCTACCGCGGCAAGCTCGCGCGCCGCGCCCACATGAGCGGCACCGGGCACAGCCGTCGAGATGCGAGATTAGGGCATGCTCCACTGTGGCGGGTGTCCAGCGCCGCTGGCCAGTCTAGGGCAGACCTACACCTCGGGGCGACCGCCGCTCGTTCAGTTCTCCTTGACGATGCGCCGCAGGATGTCGGTGGTCTCGCCCGGGGTGGTGCTCACCGCGCACAGCCGTTCCATGACCTCGCTGTAGCGGTCGACTTCCTCTCGTTTGTCGAGGTAGAGGGCGCTGGCGAGCTGCTCGACGTATACCACGTCGGGGAGCTCGTGATCCTGGAAGCGCAGCACGCTGAAGGCCCCGCCCTCGGCGCTGTGGCCGCCGAAGCTGAACGGCATCACCTGAATCGTGATGTTGGGCCGGCGCATGAGGTCGAGCAGGTGTTCCAGCTGCGCCCTCATCACCTCCGCGCCGCCGATGGGGCGCCGCAGCGCGGCCTCGTCGATGACCGCCCAGAAGAACGGCCCGTCGGGCCGGTTGAGCACCTGCTGGCGTTCCATCCGCAGGTCGACGCGGCGTGTGATCTCCTCGGGGGCGATCCCGGCGCTCCCCGCGGTGATGACCGCCCTGGCGTATTCCTCCGTCTGGAGCAGGCCCGGCACGAACTGCACCTCGTAGGTGCGGATCCGGGACGCCGCCTCCTCCAGGCCGACGTAGGTCTGGAACCACGAGGGCAGCAGGTCGTTGAAGCGGTGCCACCAGCCGGGCTCGTTCGCCCTCAGCAGGAGGTCCATCACCGCCGAGCGGGCCGCCTCGTCCTCCACCCCGTAGAAGGTGAGCAGGTCGGCGACGTCGCGTTCGCGCAGGCCGACCCGGCCGAGCTCCATTCTGCTGATCTTGGATTCGGAGCCCCGGATGAGATGGCCCGCCTCTTCTCGCGACAGCCCCTTGGCCTCGCGCAGCCGGCGCAGTTGGGAGCCCAAAAGGATACGCAGAGCTGTGGGACCTGATCCCTGTTGAACCTGCGTCACTTCGCCTCCCTCTTCACTTGGGCCAGCGCACACAGTGTCACCACTTCCGGCCGCGATGACAAGGTCCCATCCCCGTGTCCGATTCGCCAACGTGATGTCATAACCGCCCATGCGGCTGCACATTGCAACTGCACGTGCATTTGGGTCTTGCAGCGGACGTTCCGGTGACCCATGATGGCCTAGTGCATATTGGGCTTATGGTGCACAGGCTCTGAAAACTCACAACTGGCACGGAGACTCACGATGACAGCGGGAGGTACCGGCAGGATGGTGGAGGAGCCAAAATCGGCTGCCGACTACCTGCAGGCGACTCGCGACGTCGGCTTCGACGAACTGCTCGCGGCCAACCACTCCGGCGCCACGGCCTGCCCGCTCCCTCGGCAGGCCGACTCGGTGAAGACCGCCCGGGACGTGACCCGGTCCACGTTGAGCGACTGGGGATTGTCGGAACTGAGCGATGACGCAGCGCTAGTGGTTTCGGAACTGGTCACGAATGCGGTCCGTTACGCACTGTGTCCGACCAGTCAGCCCGAGACCACCCCGATCACCCTGATGCTGCTGCACCTGTCGCCCCACGTGCTCCTGGCCGTGGCCGACCCCAGCAACGAGGTCCCCACCCCCAAGGAGCCCGACTTCATCTCCGAGAACGGCAGGGGCCTCTACATCGTGGAGACCTACAGCCAGTGCTGGGGCTGGGACCACCTCAACCGTGGCGGCAAGGCCGTCTGGGCCCTCTTCAGCGGCACCGTCTGACCCTCGCGGTCCTTCCGTACGGCGCCGCTGACCCTCACAGCAATTTCCCGTACGGCACCGTCTGGCCCTCACGGCGCATCCGCACGGCAGACCTGAATCCTCGCGGCACATCCCGCACGGCGCCGTTGACCCTCGCGGCACGTCCCACGACAGCCGCCCGGCCCGCCCGCCGTACATCCCGCCGGGCCGTCGCCCGGCCTACTCCACGAGTTTGTGCAGGGCCATGGTGACCCCACCGGCCGCGCCGCAGCCGCTCAGGGCGGCCAGCGGGAGCGGGACGTCTCCCAGGACCAGCAGGGTGGCCGCGCCGATGCCGGCCACCAGACCGGTGGCGAGTATCACCGCGACCCTCAGGGAGATCAACGACGAGCGCTGGGAGCCGCCGGATTCGGACGGCCCGCTGGGTATGGTCATGGACGCTTCCTCCGTGGAGAGGGCCGGACGGCTCCCCGTGCCGGCGGGGGGCCGTCGCCGGTTGTGACGGCCGTGCCGTGTCCCCTGCGGGGACCGGGCGAAGGTATCGACGACTTTCTGCCCGGCTCGACCACGGGAAATTCATCGAGCGACACAACATTCGCTCTTTTGTTCGACTTCTTGACCTTGGCATGCCGTACGCGGGGGGCGAGCCCCTCCAGCCGGTCCCCCGGAAGACAGATGAGGCCGTTTCCGGAGATCGGAAACGGCCTCTGTCTGCCACTACGTGTCGGGGTGACAGGATTTGAACCTGCGGCCCCCTGCTCCCAAAGCAGGTGCGCTACCAAGCTGCGCCACACCCCGTCCCGCCGGGTACGCGCTCGCTCCGGAACTCCGGTACGATTACGCCCTGACGACCGGATGAAGTCTAGACCAGACTGACACCGGCTCGCGCGGACGTAGCTCAATGGTAGAGCCCCAGTCTTCCAAACTGGCTACGCGGGTTCGATTCCCGTCGTCCGCTCCAACGAGAAAAGGTCAGGTCAGCCCATATGCGGCGACCTGGCCTTTTCGCTTCTCCAAAACTTCAGGATCTTTCGGGCCCGTCGACGGGTCAGCCGGCGACGGTGCTACCGCGGAGTCTTGGCGCGATGGCGCAGCCATTTGGGGAGGCCGGTCAGCAGGTCGCGCTCCAGGCGGAACCGGGTGAGGGCGGTGAGGTCGCCCAGCGAGCCGGGAAGGCCGGTCAGCTGGTTGCCCTCCAGGTAGAGCTCGGTGAGGGCGGTGAGGCCGCCCAGCGACTCGGGCAGGCTGGTCAGCCGGTTGTTCTGCAGGAAGAGGTGTCGGAGGGCGGTGAGGCCGCCCAGCGACTCGGGCAGGCTGGTCAACCGGTTGTTCATCAGGATGAGCGAGGTGAGGGCGGTGAGGTCGCCCAGCGACTCGGGCAGGCTGGTCAGCCGGTTGATTCCCAAGTAGAGGCGTTGGAGGGCGGCGAGGCCGCCCAGCGACTCGGGGATCTCGGTCAGCTGGTTCTTGCTCACGATGAGCTCGGTGAGGGCGGTGAGGTTCCCCAGCGAGTCAGGGAGGCCGGCGAGCTGATTCCCTTGCAGGTAGAGACACTTGAGGGAGGTGAGGCCGCCCAGCCACTCAGGGACCTCGGTCAACCGGTTGCCGTACACGTCGAGCGAGACGAGGGCGGTGAGACCGCCCAGCGACTCGGGCAGGCTGGTCAGCTCAGCATCCAGACGGAGATGGGTGAGGGCGGTGAGGTCACTCAGCCGCTCGGGGACGCTGGTGAGGTTCAGGCGGAGCTCGCGCAGGTGGGTCAGTTCACGCAGTTGCCCAGGCGGCGCGTCCAGAGGTATGTCGCTCAGATCGAGCACGTCCGATCCGTTCCGCAGGCACTTGTTGATCCGCAGTACAGCGGCTCTTGGGAGCTTCTTGTCCCCTGTCATGACTCCTCTTCCCGAGGTCACCGATTCTTCTCTTTCCCGAGGTCACCGGCTCTTCCCGAGGTCACCGGCGTGACTCGGCCCGGCCGCACCGGCCCCGAACGGTCCGGTCGGCCGTCGGTGCCGGACCCGGCGGCCGGCGATCACTCTAGGCAGAGGCGTTGGAGGCCGACTTGTGGATCACTGGCGTAGCCTCTCCTGACGCCGGGGCGTGGAGTGTGGACCACCGAGGGCGATCGCGTGGACACTGGGTGGAGCCGATCCGTGGAGGCGCACGATGACCGGAGCCACCCGAGTCCTGCTCGACGAGTCCCGCACCCCCCGCACCTGGTACAACATCGTGGCCGACCTCCCCGTGCCGCCACCGCCGCCGCTGCGTCCGGACACCTCGCAGCCCGTCGGGCCGGACGACCTCGCACCGCTGTTCCCGATGGAGCTGATCGCCCAGGAGGTCTCCACCGAGCGGTTCATCGCCATCCCGGAGAGCGTCCGTGACGTCTACCGGCTCTGGCGGCCCACGCCGCTGATCCGCGCGCACCGGCTCGAACGCGCCCTCGGCACCCCGGCGAGGATCTACTACAAATACGAGGGCGGCTCGCCCGCGGGCTCGCACAAGCCGAACACCGCCGTCCCGCAGGCCTACTACAACGCGCGGCAGGGGATCAGGCGGCTCACCACGGAGACCGGGGCCGGCCAGTGGGGCACGGCGCTGGCGTTCGCGTGCGCGCAGTACGGCATCGAGTGCGAGATCTGGATGGTGCGCGCCTCCTACGACCAGAAGCCGCACCGCAGGAGCCTGATGCGGGTCTACGGCGCGACCGTGCACGCCAGCCCCTCTCCGCTGACCGTGTCGGGCCGGAACGTCCTGGCCGAGCGGCCCGACTCGCCGGGCAGCCTGGGCATCGCGATCAGTGAGGCCGTCGAGGTGGCCGGATCCGGCCCCGAGGTCCGCTACGCCCTCGGCAGCGTGCTCAACCATGTGCTGCTGCACCAGACGGTGATCGGCGAGGAGGCGATCGAGCAGCTGGCCGCGTTCGGCGAGGTGCCCGATGTGATCGTGGGCTGCACCGGCGGCGGCTCCAACTTCGCCGGGCTGGCCTTCCCCTTCCTGCGGGAGAAGCTGGCCGGGCGGATGGACCCGGTGGTCCGGGCGGTGGAGCCGGAGTCCTGCCCGTCGCTCACCCGGGGCGTCTACGCCTACGACTTCGGCGACGCCGCCGGATTCACGCCGCTGCTGAAGATGCACACGCTCGGCCACGCCTTCGTCCCCGATCCGATCCACGCGGGCGGCCTGCGCTACCACGGCATGTCCCCCCTGCTGTCGCACATGTACGAGCTGGGCATGTTCGAGGCGGTGGCCAAGGGCCAGCGCGAGTGCTTCGAGGCGGGGCTGCGTTTCGCCCGGACCGAGGGGATCGTCCCGGCGCCCGAGCCGGCCCACGCGCTGGCCGAGACCATCGCCGAGGCACTGCGATGCAAGGAGAGCGGCGAGCCGAAGGTCCTGCTGACCGCGCTCTGCGGGCACGGGCACTTCGACCTGAGCGCCTATGATCGCCATCTGGCCGGGGAGCTGGAGGACTACGCGCTCCCCCAGGACCGGATCGACGCGGCGCTGGCCGGGCTGCCCGTCCTGGAGTCGCCCGGATCTTCAGGACAATCTTGACGGCAGCGTCACAGATCGGGACCATGCTATTGAGATCAAGAAATATCCAGAAATCTCCGTCAAACCCGGACCCGAGCGTAGATCGTTCTTTACGATTCTCCTGAATGGCAGTCAAGGCGCAGGAGGAGAACGTGGCGGGGTTCGACGGCGTGATCATCGGCGGCGGTCACAACGGGCTCACGTGCGCCGCCTATCTCGCCAAGGCGGGCCTGTCCGTCGCGGTCGTCGAGCGCAACGACGAGGCCGGCGGCGGCTGCAGCACCCAGGAGCTGACCCTCCCCGGATTCCGGCACAACACCCACAGCAGCTACCACTTCCTGGAAGAGGGCCCGGTCCCGGCCGACCTCGAACTCCAGCGCCACGGCCTGCGCTACGTGTATCCCGAGACCCAGCACTCCACGATCTTCAGGGACGGCCGCGCGGTCACGGTCTACACCGACGCCAAGCGCACCGCCGAGTCCTTCGCCCGCTTCTCCCAGGCCGACGCCGACCGGTGGCTGGAGCTGCACGGGCGCTACGCCGAGGCGGCCAGGGGCCTGATGAACGGCTTCCTGTACTCCAGGCCGCTGCCGCCGCACGTGCTCGCCGAGCGGCTCCAGGGCGACCTGGGCCGGGACCTGCTGAGCTACATGCCCCTGTCGCTGTATGAGGCGGTGGACAGGAATTTCGAGAGCGAGCAGGTCAGGGTGCTGTTCAAGTCCTTCCTGCACGCGATCTCGATCGAGGACGTGCCCGGGACCGGCGGCTTCTTCCCCCGCCTGCTCTCCCGCATCGCCAGGCTCGGCGTGCCGGTGGGCGGCTCGGTGAACGTCGCGAACGCGCTGCGCGCCGTCATCGAGGAGCACGGCGGCACCGTGATCACCGGCGCGCACGCCGACCGGATCCTGGTCGACGACGGCCGGGCCGTCGGGGTCAGGCTGGCCACGGGCGACGTCCTGAACGCTCGGCGGTTCGTGGCCAGCGCGGTGGACGCCCCCCAGACGGTACGGCTGGCGGGCCCGGAGAACTTCGGCTCGGAGATCGCGGCCAAGGTGGAGAACTACAAGTGGGCCGGGCACAGCCTGGTCACCCTGCACCTCGCGCTGGAGGAGGCGCCGCGCTACCGGGCGGCCGAGTTCGAGCCCGATGTGGACCGGGCCTTCCTGGTCGTCCTGGGCGCCGACGACAGCGAGCAGCTCGGCCGTACCTTCGACCAGATCCACCAGGGGCGGCTGCCCGACCGGCTGGCGGGCAACGGCGCCTGCCCCTCGCTGTTCGACCCCTCCTACGCCCCGGACGGCAAGCACGTGGCCTTCTGGTGGCCGTGGGCCCCCTACGACCTCGGCGGCGACCCGGGCAACTGGGATCGGCGGCGTGAGGAGATCGGTGAGCGGCTGCTCGCCGAGTGGTCCGAATACGCCCCCAACCTCGCCGGAGGCGCCGTGTTAGGCAAACGGGTCTTCTCCCCGCTCGACATCGAGCGGCACTGCGTCAACATGGTGCGCGGCAGCCACCACGTCGGCGCCTACGAGCCCGCCCAGCTGGGCGGCAACCGGCCGGTCCCCGAGCTCGGGCAGTACCGCACCCCGATCGACGGCCTCTATCTCTGCGGGGCGAGCAGCCACCCCGGCGGCTCGGTCTCGGCGGCCCCCGGCTACAACGGCGCCAACGTCATCGCCGAGGACCTTGAGCTCACGACCTGGTGGACCCCGGTCCCGGCCCCCCGGTGGAGCGAGTGAACCGCCGGTTCGTCGCCAAGGACCCGGCGGCCGCGGCACCCCGGATGAGCAGCCCCGCCACCATGCACGAGCAGCTCTCGCTGCTCAACGCGGCGAGCAAGCGGATCGGCAGCACGCTGGACATGTTCGAGACCGGCAGGGAGCTGATGGACGTCGCCGTACCGCGCTTCGCGGACGCGGCGGGCATCCTCGTGCAGGACCGGCTGATGACCGACGGCGAGTTCCCGCAGCGCAGCACCGACGGCACGGCGCTGGTGCGGCGGATCGCGGTCGGCGTGTCCGACCCGGCGCCCGGCGAGTACGCCAAGGCGTTCCCGGTGGACGAGGTCGCCGTCTACGAGGCGTGGACCCCCTACGCCAGGTGCATGGCCACCGGCAACCCGATCCTCTACCCCCGCCTGGGCCGCCGGACCGCCGAGGAGATCGGGCGGTTCTGGAAGCGCGACTCGGTGTCCAAGGTGCTGGAGGACAGCTCGTTCCTGGTCGTCCCGCTGAAGGCGCGCGGCCGGGTGCTGGGCTTCGTCATCTTCACCCGCAGGCCCGACAGCGACCCCTTCGAGGAGCAGGACATCGCCCTCGCCGAGGAGCTGGCGGCCAGGACCGCGGTCTGCCTGGACAACGCCCGGCTCTACAACCGCGAGCGCCGTACCGCCCTGACCCTGCAGAGCAGCCTGCTCCCCGCCGACCTCTACCAGCCGCTGGGCCTGACGATCGCCTCCCGCTACCTGCCCGCCAGCGACCTGGTGGGGGTGGGCGGCGACTGGTACGACGTGATCCCGCTGCCCGGCTGCCGGGTCGCCCTCGTGGTCGGCGACGTCATGGGGCACGGCATCAGGGCGGCAGCCACGATGGGCCAGCTGCGCACGGCCGCCCGCACGCTGGCCAGCCTCGACCTCAGCCCGGCCGAGGTGCTGTTCCGGCTCAACCGGATGAGCCAGGACCTGGACGCCACCCAGATCGCGACGTGCGTCTACGCCACCTACGACCCGGTCACGCGGACCTGCGCGATCGCCTCGGCGGGACACGTGCCGCCGATCCTGGTACGGCCCGGCGGCAAGCCCGAGCTGCTGGAGCTGCCGCCGGGGCTCCCCCTGGGCATCGGCAACGACCCGGTCGAGATGCGCGAGCTCGTCCTCCCGCACGACGCCGTCCTCGCCTTTTACACCGACGGCCTGGTGGAGAGCCGCGACCGGGACATCGACGAGGGCATCGGCATGGTGTGCGACCTGCTCGCCGGCCGTAACCAGGACCTGGAAGAGGTCTGCGACCTCACGATCGACGCCCAGCGCCCGGGACACGAGCGCGACGACATCGCGCTGCTGCTGGCCAGGGTGCGCGAGCTGGGCGAGGACGACGTCGTCGACATCGCCCTGTCCTCCGACCCCCGCTCGGCCTCCACCGCCCGCCGGTTCGTCCGCGCCACCCTGACCGAGTGGCGGCTGGACGCGATCGCCGACGCCACCGAGCTCATGATCAGCGAGCTGGTCACCAACGCGATCAAGCACGGCTCCGGCACGGTCGGGCTGCGTCTGCTCCGCGGTCCGACGCTGGTGTGCGAGGTGACCGACCGTTCCCTGGCGATGCCGGTCATGCGCGAGGCGGGCAGCGAGGACGACACCGGCCGCGGGCTCCACCTCATCAACTGGCTCGCCCACCGCTGGGGCTCCCGTCTGACGCCCAAGGGCAAGGTCGTCTGGGTGGAGCAGAGCCTGCCGTGAGGCGCGGGGTCACGTGAGGCGCGGGGTCAGGAGAAGGCCCTGCGCCTCAGGGCCGGCAGGCGCCGGGCAGCGCGGAGGAAGGTCTTGAAGCCGGTCCGGGCGACGGCGTTGTCGTCCACGGACTGCCTGGCGGCCCCGGGGGAGTCGCGCACGGCCGCGTAGCCGTACTCGCGCATCCAGGCCTCGTGGTCCGCGACGGCCGCGACGTGCTCCCGCCCGCCTTGCGCAGGCCCTGCGCAAGGCGGAGTCCGCCGATGCCGCCGCCGAAGATCGCGACCCGCTGCCCTGCCACGGCCCCACTGTCAACCGGGCGGATGAAAACGTCAACCAGAAGGTTGATAGATTCATCCATTTGGGTGACGGTGTTACGGTAAGACATGGACAAGACCCCTCGCCGCGCTCCGGCCGAACGGCGGCGCGACCCCGAGCGCACCCGGGAGCGCATCATCGAGGCCGCCAGGGCCGAGTTCTCCGCCAAGGGGTTCGCCGGAGCCAGGGTCAGTGAGATCGCCGCCCGGGCCGGGGTGAACAAGCAGCTCATCTCCTACTACTTCGGCGGCAAGGAAGGGCTGCTCAAGGCGCTCACCTCCCGGTGGCACAGCCGGGAGAGCGCCTCCGCCGGGGCCTCGTTCCCGCTGACCGAGCTCGTGCGCTTCCACGTCAGGGCGACCGTCAGCGACCGCGACTCCGCCAGGATCCTCATCTGGGAGGGGCTGGAGGAGAGCGGCGGCGAGAGCGCCGCGGTGGCGGAGGACATGCGGCGCGACGTCGAGGACATGCGGCGGCGGCAGCGGGCGGGCGAGTTCCCCGACGACCTCGACCCCGCCCACCTGCTGCTCATGCTCTTCTCCGCCTCGAACGCCGGGGCGGTCTTCCCCCAGGTGGCCCGTGCGATCTGCGGCGAGGACCCGGCCTCCGAGGAGTTCGCCGAGCGGTACGGCGAGCAGCTCGCCCGCCTGCTCGGCCACCTCCGAAACGTTCCCACGTCCGACGAAGGGCAAGGTTGAGGCATGGAATTCGACATCATCGTGCTGGGCACGGGTCCGGGCGGCGAGGACGCCGCCGGACGGCTGGCCGAGGCCGGCCTCCAGGTGGCCGCCGTCGAGGCGGCCCTGGTCGGGGGCGAGTGCCCCTACTGGGGGTGCATACCGTCCAAGATGATGATCCGCGCGGCCGACCTGCTCACCGAGGGCAGGCGCGTACCGGGGCTGGCGGGCGACTCGACGGTCTCACCCGACTGGGCCCAGGTGGCCGAGCGGATCCGCAAGGAGGCCACCGACGGCTGGAACGACCAGGTCGCCGCCGACCGGCTCACCGGCAAGGGCGCCCGCCTGGTCAGGGGAGCGGCGAAGATCACCGGTCCTGGCGAGGTCACCGTGGACGGCCAGGTGCTGCGGGCCCGCCGGGGCATCGTGGTCGCCACCGGCTCGCAGCCCGCCGTGCCGCCGATCGAGGGGCTGCGGGAGACCCCCTACTGGACCAACCACCACGCGATCGAGACCGAGAAGGCACCTGAGTCCCTGATCGTGCTGGGCGGCGGGGCGATCGGGGCCGAGCTCGGCCAGGTGTTCTCCCGGTTCGGCACGGCGGTGACCGTGGTGGAGGGCGCGGACCGGCTGCTGCCGCTGGAGGAGCCGGAGGCGAGCGCGCTGATCACCGAGGTGTTCGAGGCCGAGGGCATCCAGGTGCGGACCGGCGCCAGGGCCCGGCGGGTGAGCCACGACGGCTCGGCGTTCACGCTGGAGGTCGAGGACGGCCCCGCCGTCCGTGCCGAGCGGCTGCTGGTGGCCACCGGGCGCCGCTCGGACCTCAGGGCGCTGGGCGTCGGCGCGGTCGGGCTCGACGAGTCGGCCCGGTCGATCGAGACCGACGGGCGGATGCGCGCGGCCGAGGGGGTCTGGGCGCTGGGCGACGTGACGGGCAAGGGCGCCTTCACGCACATGTCGATGTACCAGGCCGACATCGTGGTGCGCGACATCCTCGGTGAGCCCGTCCACGACGCGGAGTACCACGCGGTGCCCCGGGTGACCTTCACCGATCCCGAGATCGGCTCGGTCGGGCTGTCGGAGGCCCAGGCCAGGGAGCAGGGCCTGGAGGTGCGGACCGCCCTGACCCGGATCCCGGACTCGACCAGGGGCTGGATCCACCGGGCGGGCAACGAGGGGTTCGTCAAGCTCGTCGCCGCCGACGGCGTCCTGGCCGGCGCGACCAGCGCCGGCCCGGTCGGCGGCGAGGTGCTGAGCATGCTCACCCTGGCCGTGCACGCCAGGATCCCGGTCCGCCGCCTCCGCGAGATGATCTACGCCTACCCGACCTTCCACCGTGCGGTGGAGGCCGCGCTGAAGGAGCTCTGAGCCGGCTCCGTGGAGCGCGCCGGGCGGGCCCGGCCGGACCCGGCCGTCAGGGGCGGCCGGCTGTCCGGCCGCTGACCAGGGGGATGGCCCAGCGTGTCACGGGGTCGGAGTCGAGCAGCAGCGCACGCGCCAGGGCGCTGAGCGGGACCGCCAGAATCGCCCCCAGGGCGCCGAGGACGTAGGTCCACACGAGCAGGGACAGGATGGTGACCGTGGTGGACAGCCCGGCGGACTCGCCGGTGAACTTGGGCTGGATCAGCGACTGGATGACGAAGTTCAGCACCGAGTAGACGGCCACCACGGCCACCATCGCGCCCGGCCCGGAGTCCAGCAGCGCCAGCAGCGCGGGCGGGAGGAGCCCCAGGACGAACCCGATGTTGGGGATGTAGTTGGTGATGAGCGCCAGCAGACCCCACAGCAGCGGCAGCGGCACTCCCATGATCCACAGGGCGATGGCGTCGAGCACCGCCACGATCAGCCCGAAGACGGTGGAGACGATCAGATAGTTGCAGGTCCCCCGGGCGAACTCGCCCAGCGCACCGACCATGTGGGGCCGCGAGGCCCGCAGCGACCTGACCGCGTCGTGCGCCGCGGTGGCGTCCAGGCTCATCCCGAACAGCAGCAGCGTGATCAGGACGAGCGCCGAGCCGACGCCGAACAGGCCGCCCAGGAAACTCTGGACCAGGCCGATGAGCGAGCCGGGGTCGAGCTTGCTCATCGCCGACCTGACCTGCTCCTGGGTGATGCCGAGGTGGTCGATCTCCCGGGCGATCGAGTCGAGCAGCCGCTGGTACTGACCGGCGTAGGAGGGCAGCAGCGCCACGAGCTGCGCCACCGAGACGACCAGCGCGCCGACCAGCGCGACGAGCAGCAGCAGGACCGTGAGCAGCGGGACCGTGACCAGCACCCACGGCCTGGCGCCCCGGCGGCGCAGCCAGACCCGCAGCGGGCTCACCGCGACGGTGAGGACGAGCGCCAGGAAGGCCGGGCCGGCGATGTCGGCCACCGCCCTGACCCCGGCCAGCGCCACCACCGCGGCGGCCAGCCCGATCACCAGCCTGAAGCCGCGCGAGAATCCAGCCGATCCGGATGCTTCCCCCATGGATGACACTATGGCGCGGCGCGCTCACGCAGAGCGCCAACCGCGCCGCCGCGCCCCCGGAGCACTCCTGCCCGCGCGCGCCGTCCGGTCCGGCCCACGGTCGCGATGACTCCGTACGACTCAGGAGTTACGGTCGAAATGACGACTCGGGAGGACATGATGACTATCGACATACGTGAGGCCTACCGACGCACGCTGGACGACTTCGGCGCTCTTGTGCACCGGATCAAGCCCGAGCAGTGGGGGAACAGGACGCCGTGTGTGGACTGGGACGTGCGCGCGCTGGTCAACCATGTGGTCGGGGAGAACCGCTGGGCTCCGGAGCTGCTCGCCGGACGGACCGTCGCCGAGCTCGGCGACGCCTTCGACGGCGACCTGCTCGGTGACGACCCGCTGAAGGCGTTCGACACCTCGGCGGTGGCCGCCGCCCAGGCGGCGGCCGGGGAGGGGTCCCTGACCCGCACCGTCCACCTGTCGTTCGGCGACGTGGCCGGGGAGGAATACATCACCGAGCTGTTCGCCGACGCCCTCATCCACACCTGGGACCTGGCCCGCGCCATCGGCGCCGACGAGCGGCTCGACCCCGAGCTGGTCGAGACCTGCGCGGTCTGGTTCGCCCGCACGGAGGAGGGCTACCGCCAGGCCGGCGTCATAGGAGAGCAGCAGCCGGTGGCCTCGGACACCGACCCCCAGACCAGGCTGCTCGCCTCGTGGGGCCGCCGCAGCTAGCTAGCGGGCCGTCGGCCGTCGGCCGTGGTTGGCCTTCCGCTTCCTGCGTGCCCGGCTCTTACGTGCCCGTCTGCCCATGCCGACCGCCCCTCTGCGTAGGGTCCGGCCTTCACATTCCTCCTCGGAGGCATGCCGTACAAGGGCTCAAGGGACGATTCTCGTGGCGGCGGTGGCCGCGTTCACCTCGATCTTCCTGGTCCGCCCGGCCGGGTCGACCGCCTCCATCGCCCAGACCACCCCGCCGCGTCTCTCCTCCAGTCCCGCGGCGGTGATCCAGCCGCCCGGCACGGCCTTGGCCGCGGCCTCCCGCGCCCCGGCGACGCCGATCTCGTCGCCGGCGACGAGGTGCGCCGCCGTGCCGGCGGCCTCGGGGTCGGCGGCCTGTCTGTCGACCACCTTCCCGGTGGTCGCGTCCACCCGCAGCTCGGCCAGCACCCCGTCGCCGCCCAGGACCGCCGCCAGCCACACGATCGGCGGCTGCGGGCCGTACAGGTGGAGTCTCGTGACCCGCCCGCCCCGGCCGTCCCTGGCCGCGATGCCGGCGGCCTCGTCGAAGGCGACCGGGGGCGGGGTGAACAGGGCGCTGGGCGTGGGGGCGGGCGGGGGCGACGACGCCGTGCCGCCGCCGTTCCCGCAGGCGGTGACGGTGATCAGGACGAGCAGGACAGAGGTCAGTCGCATGACCGGATCCTCACCGTTCGCGGGGTGGCCGACACGAGCGCTGACCATGGTTTTAGGCTCCCCGCATGAGCGCAGAGCTGATGGACCGCTGGCGGTCCCTGGCCGGGCCCGAGGCCGAGGGCCTCGGGCGGGACCTGATCGCCCGCTACGGCGAGCCGCACCGCAGGTATCACACGGCCGACCATCTGGAGGCCGTGCTGGCCCACATCGACACACTGGCGGGGAGCGCGGCCGATCCCGACCTCGTACGGCTCGCGGCCTGGTTCCACGACGCCGTCTACGACCCGCACCGCAGCGACAACGAGGAGCGCAGCGCCCGGCTGGCCGAGCGCATGCTGCCCGAGATGGGGCTGCCCGCCGGAGCGGTCGCCACGGTGGCCCGGCTGGTCAGGCTCACCGCCACCCACGACCCCGCCCCCGGCGACGCGGACGGCGCCGTGCTGTGCGACGCCGACCTGGCGATCCTGGCCGCTCCGCCGGAGATCTACGCGGCCTACGCGGCGGCCGTGCGCCAGGAGTACTCCTTCGTCCCCGACGACGCCTTCCGGGAGGGCCGGGCGGCGGTGCTGCGCGCGCTGCTCGACCTGCCGGCGATCTTCAAGATCGCCGATCTCGAAGCCTCGGCCAGGGCGAACATCCATGCCGAGCTTGAGCGGCTGTGAGCAGCTATTCACCAGAATTCAACACCGATCACCCAGCTGCCCCGTGATAATTTGGTGGAATCTGTTTGATTAAGGAGTTGGTCAATGCTCGCCCAACAGCGGCAGCAGGCGATTTTGGAGCGGGTGCGCAGCAGCGGCGGGGTCCGGGTCGCCGACCTCGTCCGCGAGCTCGGCGTGTCCGACATGACGATCCGCAGGGATCTCGAGGTGCTGGCCGAGCGCGGCCTGGTGGAGAAGGTGCACGGCGGGGCCACCGTCGCCGGCCCCGGCTCGACCGAGGAGCCCGGCTTCGCCGCCAAGTCGGTGCGCCAGCAGCCGGAGAAGGAGGCGATCGCCCGGCACGCGGCCCAGCTCGTCCGGCCCGGCACGGCCATCGCGCTGTCGGCCGGGACCACGACCTGGACGCTGGCCGGTTCCGTGGTCGACGTGCCCGACCTGACGGTGATCACCAACTCGATCCGGATCGCCGACGTCTTCCACCGCTCCCCCCGCCCGGACCGCACCGTCGTGCTGACCGGCGGCGTCCGCACCCCCTCCGACGCGCTGGTCGGGCCGGTGGCCGTGGCGGCGATCCGCGGGCTCCACGTGGACACCCTGTTCCTCGGCGTGCACGGGATGAGCGCCCGCGCCGGGTTCACCACGCCCAACCTGCTGGAGGCGGAGACCAACCGCGAGCTGGTCGCCTCCGCGCACCGCCTGGTGGTGCTCGCCGACCACACCAAGTGGGGGACGGTGGGGATCAGCACGATCGCCGAGCTGGCCCAGGCCCACGTGGTGATCACCGACTCCGGCCTGCCGGAGGAAGCCCGCGACGAGCTCACCGCCCAGGTGGGCGAGCTGATCATCACCGAGCCGCAGCAGGAGAGCGAGGCGCTGAGCCGATGAAGCGCACCATCACCCACCTGGCCGACGGCCGGGAACTGTTCTACTTCGACCGGCACGACAGCGCCGACCGCGGCGCGATCGACCAGCGGGACCTGCCGCCCCGCCCGGCGGCCTCCGAGCTGCGCTACGACCCGCTCACCGAGGAGTGGATCGCGGTGGCCGGGCACCGCCAGGGCCGCACCTTCCTCCCCCCGGCGAGTGAGTGCCCGCTGTGCCCGTCGACCCCCGGCCATCTGACCGAGGTCCCCTCAGCCTCCTACGACGTGGTCGTCTTCGAGAACCGCTTCCCCTCCTTCTCCTCCCAGATCGGCGAATACCACCAGGTCGGAGGGTTGAGCGAGGTCCGCCCGGGGGCCGGGCGGTGCGAGGTGGTCTGCTTCACCTCCGATCACGACTCCTCCTTCTCCGCGCTCTCGGCCGACCAGGTCGACCTGGTCATGGAGGCGTGGATCGACCGTACGGCGGAGCTGTCGGCGATGCCGGGCGTGGAGCAGGTGTTCTGCTTCGAGAACCGGGGGGCGGAGATCGGGATCACCCTGGCCCACCCCCACGGCCAGATCTACGCCTACCCCTACGTGACCCCGCGCACCAAGCTCTCCCTCGCCGCGGCCGGACGCCACCGGGAGCGGACCGGCCGCAACCTGTTCGCCGACGTGCTGGCCGCCGAGCGGGAGGCCGGGATCCGCGTGGTCGCCTCGAACGAGCACTGGACGGCCTTCGTCCCCGCCGCGGCGCGCTGGCCCGTGGAGGTCCACCTCTACCCGCACCGCCAGGTCCCCGACCTGGGCGCGCTGGAGCCCGCCGAGCGCGCGGCGTTCGGTCCGCTCTACACGGAGGTGCTGCGCCGCCTGGACGGGCTGTACGGCGTGGTCATGCCGTACGTCGCGGCCTGGCACCAGGCGCCGGTGAACGTCGGGCGCGACCTCTCCTACGCGCACCTGGAGCTGTTCAGCATCCGGCGGGCGCCGAACAAGCTGAAGTATCTCGCCGGGTCGGAGTCGGCCATGGGGGCTTTCGTGAACGACGTCCTTCCCGAGGAGGCGGCGCGCCTTTTGCGAGAAGTTGTCACAGGATGATCACTTATTAGTCTCAGATTGGGGTCGCGTTACCTGGGGTTTACCACTACTATCCTCACACATCGGACCTAATGTCCGAAATGCCTAATTCCGGGCGCGTCGCCCGGGAGCCGGGGAACCACCGCACTTGGGGTGAACCACTTCGGTGGAAGGGCTTCCTCCAGCCCGAACCCGTCAGCTAACCCGGTAGGCGGATGGAGAGGAGAGTCGTGGCGGCTCTATCCCCCACGTTCCGTCGCCATGCGGCCTTGACCATTTCCGTGGTTTCGGTCCTCGCGTTCACCTCCGGCACGGCGACCGCGGGCAGCGCGGCCCCCAAGCCCAAGACCGCGGGCAGCGCGGCCCCCAAACCCAAGGAGTCCCAGCTCCGCGCCGAACTGGCCGACCTGAACAAGCGGGTCGACACGCTCATCGAGACCTACGCCGCCAAGCGCGAGTCCCTCAGGAAGGCCCAGGCCGCGGAGGTGGTCGCCAAGGCGGACCTGCGCAAGGCCGAGACCGCCTACCAGGAGGCCGACAAGCAGGTCGACTCCATCGCCCAGCTCCGCTACCAGAGCAGCACCGGCGACCTACCGTCCCTGCTGTTCTCCACCAACATCGACATGGGCGGCGCCGCGATCATGCAGCAGCTCACCGCCCAGCAGAGCGCCTACCTGCAGGGCTTCGCCCAGAGCCGGGACCTGAAGAAACAGGCGGCGGAGAAGGCGGCCCGGCTCACCGAGCAGATCGGCCAGGAGACCGCGGCGGTGGCCACCCAGCGCAAGGAGGCCGAGAAGCTGATCGACGCCATCGAGAAGAAGCTCGACGCGCTCGTCCCCACGGGCTCCGGCCGCCGGGCCGACGGCAGTTGGGCGCCCCAACTGCCCACGGGCGCCGACAACATCACCGACCGCACCCGGATCATGCGCGAGGCCATCGAGAAGCGCTTCGCCCTGCCCTACACGGTCGGCTGCTACCGGGCCGTGAACGACGGCGGCGAACACCCGCTCGGCCGCGCCTGCGACTTCATGATGAGCACCGGCGGCTCGATGCCCTCGGCCGCCCACGTCAAGCTCGGCGACGAGATCGCCGCCTGGGCCGTCAAGAACAGGGCCAGCCTCGGCGTCAAATACGTGATCTGGCGCCAGCGCATCAACTCCGGCTCCGGCTGGCGTCCCATGTCCGACCGCGGCGGCGTCACCGCCAACCACTTCGACCACACGCACATCTCGATGTACTAGCGTCCTGCTGTCCTGTCCTGACCTGCGCCTGCGCCGCTGTGGCGACGGCCCTGACGAACACGCGGCGACCTTGATGCGGGCGGCGAGCCGCAGCGCGACGCTTCCGGAAGCGGGACGTCACGCGGCTTGCCGCCCCTCGGCGGAGCGAGGACGCGCTCCTGCTTGCCGCCGAGCGGCTTGACCTGCCCACGCGCGTGGACGATGCCGCGCGGGCGCAGGCCGGGGCGCCCAACCGTTCCCGGACAGCCGGTTTGTGGGCGTATCCCACGCGGCGACTTGCAGCGACTGGGGCGAGTAGTGCTCGTTGAGCACTACCTGCGACGCCTCCACGTATCTACCTTCTTCTCTTCTCTCCCAGGCGCTCTGTCGGTTTGTGTCCCCGGCTGTCCTGAAGTCGCTGGACATCCCAGGCAGCCTCCCCGGAGTGCGGACGGCGCCGCTGGAGCGCACGCGCTGTCACATTGCCGGCAGCGCCGCCCGGACAGGCGGCGCCGCCCGACGGAAAGGGGACGGAGCGGGAGAAGCGGAGGGAGAAGGCGGAGGAGAAGCGGAAGGGGTCGCCGGACGGCCTGGTGGACCTGCACATCACCGCCGCGCCGCCCGAGGGTTCAAGCGGCCGGCCCGAGTGCGCAAGCTCGTCGAGGGCAGAGCCCCGTCCCTGACCCTCGCATCGGCTCCGTACGGCGAGCTGGAGAGGGTCGAGCACCAGCCGGGGTGGGGAAACCAGGTGAAAGTCGTCGGCTGGGCCATGGACGACGCCTCGGCCACCGCGCCCAGCCAGGTGCTGGTCTACAACAGGGCATCGTCCTGGTGGACCACCGCCGACGCCTATCGGCCCGATGTCGCACATTGGGGGGGACAGGCTGGAGATCCCCGAGCACGTGTCACTGACGGACTACACCCCGGCCATCGACTTCGACACCTACGGTGAGATCGTCAAGGACAAGGTCGACTGGGACCAGGCCCTGCAGAACTCCTACCTCGCGTTGAAGATCCTCGGTCAGCTGTCGGGCTGGGTCGACACGGACTTCGGCAGGACTCTGGAGATCGTCGCCGGAGCGAGCTACCAGATCGGCAAGGCCATCAGCGACTTCCTGCCCGCGGCCACCGGCATGGGATTGGGCGTGCTGAGCAATGTGGCCACCGCGAACATGCTCGGGGCGGTCATGGCAGGCGTCCAGGCTCTGCTGCCGCTGTTCACCGACTCCATGCCGGGCGGCGTCCAGGGCGAGATCATGGCGCTGCGGGACGAGATCTCGGAGTTGGGGAAGCAGATGCAGGCCCGCTTCGACTCCGTCGACGCCCAGCTGTCGGTGATCTACACCGACATGGTGAACAAATTCGACGAGGTCATCCGGATGGGCCGGATCACCCAGACGCAGCTCTACCAGGTGAACTTGCAGATCTCCACGTTGAGCTCCCAGCTCGACAGCTGGGGCGCGGAGATCTTCGCCGCCCTGCAGGAGATCGCCCTCCATGACGCCTCGGCTGTGCTCGACGGGTACGTGCACTACGCCGCCGACCACAACAGGGAGCAGATCCCCAAGGAGCGGTATGTGCATGACGTCGAGATACCGCTCCATGCCGCACTCATGCAGACGGTCACGAGTGCGCCTTTCACCGGCCCGGTCAAGGTCGACGGCGAGTGGAAGGGAGCCAGATCGATGAGGCCCTGAAGGTCTACAAGGCGGTGACCAGGGCGGCGACCCTGCTGCGGGAATACTCCAAGATCGGCTGGGCGAAGACGATCGAGCAGGACGATCTGATGAAGATGGCACTGTTCAGTGCACAGAGGATCCCGTCGGATCTGGGCGACGACCTCATGATCTCCAAGATGTTCCGGACCGCGCGGGACACCTACGCCTCGTGCCTGCCCGATCAGTCCCCCTTCGGAGACGGGCGGTGCACCTCGTCCCCCACGGAGTACGACCCGATGAACGGCCAGTCCCTGCCCGCCGCCTGTCCCACTGACGTCCCGGCGGACAAGCTCACCCCGGACCCGGTGGCCAACTGCCTGCTGGGCTTCGGCCTGGGCCGTTCCAGGGTGCTGATGGAGCGCTACGAGCAGGCGTCCAAGGCGATCGCCTCCCTCACCTATTCGGAGGACATGCCGCAGATCAGCCATGCCGTGGCCAGGTTGGAGAACACGGACACACTGCTCCACATCTCCTGAGCCGGTATGAGCGCGGTGGTGCGGGCCCGGAAGTCCCGGGGGCCGCACCACCGCCCGCGGATGATCGGATCCGATGGTCTCGTAGGGTTGTCCCCGTGACCACTGAACCAGCGCTCGCCGACCCCGTCGCGGACATGACCTCGCTCCACCTGGCCACCCGGAACGCCGCCGCCTTCTGGAGCACTCTCGCGCAGACCCGTGGGCACGCGCTGGTCCACCGGCCCGGTTTCGTCGGCGTGGACGGGAGCGAGCGCAGCGGCCTGCGGATCCTGCTGCTCTCGCCGGAGCCGGACGCGGACGATCTCGCCGAGCTGACGGACCTGGCCCGGCGCCGATCCACCGGCGGGGTGGTCGTCGAGGACCCGTTCAGCTCGCTCGACCTGGGCGGTTCGGGGTTGAGCCCCCGGCGGCTGCCCGTCATGATCCGCCGCCCCGGTCCGGTGCCCGCGCCGCCGGCCGTACAGGTCGACCGGGTGGAGACCGGCGACCAGCTGGAGACGGCGGAGCGGATCGTGGTCCACGGGTTCCCGCTGCCGGCCTTCCAGCCCCATCAGGCGGGCGAGGTGTTCCCCACGGGACTGCTGGGACGCGAGGGGATCGAGCTGTTCCTCGCCACGCGGGACGGGGTGCCCGCCGGGGCCTGCATGACGGTCGCCGACGGCGGGGTGGGCGGGGTCTACTGGGTGACCACCCTGCCCGAGCACCGCTCCCACGGGGTCGGACGGGCACTCATGCACGCGGTCCTGGGACACCTGGAGGGTCCCGTCACCCTGACCTCCGCGACGGCCGGCAAGCCGCTCTACGACTCCCTCGGATTCGACACCGTCACCCACGCGACGTGGTGGTCCACCTGCATGACCGTGCCCTACATCGTCGGCCACATCCGCGCCATACTCCCCGAACCGCGGGCCTTCCGAAGCCCCCAGCACCAGATCATCTATG
>NZ_JBSFPS010000118.1:0-28438 GCF_053588315.1 Streptosporangium sp. NPDC003464
GGAAAACGACTCCGACACCTGGCTGGAGCTGTACAGCCGTATCCACGCTCCGCTCAAGGGCGACGGCATCGCCAGCGTGCGCCTGGACCGCCCGGCCGGACCGGCTAGCGGTTGCGGTGCGACTCGTAGCGCATGGTGCGGGAGACGCCGATCCGCACGGTCGTGCCGGGCAGGATCGCCACCGGCTCGTTCGGCGGGATGTCGTAGAAGTTGGGGTCGCCCGGCGGCTGGATCTGGGTGCCGTTGACCGACCCCAGGTCGACCAGGTTGACGTCCCAGCCGTCCAGCGCCACCCGCAGGTGACGGCGGGACACCGAGCCGTCGGGACTGGTGACCTTGGCGGGGCGGACGGAGCCGTCGGCGACCTCGGGGGCCCGCTCGGGGTCGCGGCCGACCAGGTAGTCGGTGTCGAGGCGGAGCGTCATGCCGTCGTCGAGGAGCAGCACACCCAGCGGCGGGCGCGGCCCCTTGTAGGGGACGAGCGTGCGCTGCACCAGCGCGATGCCGCAGACCGCGCAGTAGGGCACCCGGGGGTCGTTGAAGTGGTCGTTCTTGCAGTCGACCCCGTAGACCAGCGGCCGCGACTCCGGCTCGGCCGGCTCCGGCCCGGACGGCTGGGGCTCGGGCGCGGCCTGCGAGCCGCCCGGGGTCAGCAGTTCGTACTCGAACGGCTGGTCGCGGACGTCGACGGGGTCGCCGCCGATCCCGCTCACCCTGGCGGCCTCCCCCTCCTCCTGCTGCGGGACGGCGGCCGGCAGGGGGCCGGACGGCGGCCCCGGGACGGGGTCGGGCTGCCAGGCGGCCGGGGGCGCGGAGAACTGCGGCTCCGGCGCGGGCTGCGGGGCGGGGGCCGGAGGGTAGTGCTCGGGAGAGCTCATCGGGTAGGGCGCCGGAGGCGGACCGTCGGCCGCCGGAGCCGGCCGCTCGGGATACGCCGCGGCCTGCGGCGCCTCCGGCTGAGGGAGGGCCTCCACCGGGACGACCTCCACCGGCACGGCCGGCGGCCGGGCGGCCGGCGCGGCGGCCTCCGCCCGGGACGCGGAGCGCTGGGCGGCCGGTGGCGCCCCGGCCTCGGTCAGGTCGCACGAGACCCCGCCGGCGACGATCACACCGCTGTCCAGCCGGGCGAGCGGGTGCGCCGCGCCGGCGTCGGGCAGGCGCAGCTCCACCCGGGTCACCGGGCCGGGCACCAGCCGGTCGGACCAGGTGAGCGCGTCACGGCCGGCCAGCTGGACCTCTCCACCGGAACCGGTGACCGACGCGTACGCCGGGCCGCTGACCAGCACGGCCACTCCCCCGGCGACGGGACCGGCGACGGCGCACGCCACGGGCTCGCCCATCATGACGGCCAGCACCTGGGCGATCCGGCGGGCGAGCGCGCGGCCGTCCCCGCCGGAGGCCGCGGTCTCCCGAAGCGCCCCCAGCAGATCGTCCACGACGGCCTCGGCCGCGTCACACACCAGCAGCAGGCCATCCACGTGGGCGACCAGCCCGTTGCCCGGAAGCGGACGCACCACCCCGAAGCCCTCGTCGGTCACAGAACTCTCCCTCCCCGAAAACGCCATCGGATGAACGGCACGCGCATCGGACCGTTCGCCACCAGCCAGACGCATACCCAGACGACCGTGAAATGCGTCCAGAACGCGGCCGGCGGGACCGGGTCGATGAAATCGGCTGCATCGGACCGTAGCAAAAAGTACAGCAGAAGACCTTCGGGAACGAGCGTCAGCAAACCGAACAGCGTCGGCCAGTCCTTCTCCCATCGGAACTGCATGAGGAAGTGGTAGACCAGCTCCCAGCCGATCCCCAGCACGGCGACCGCGGCCAGGACCACGAAGCCGGTGGCGTAGCGGTCGCCGAGCGGCCCGGAGAGGCCGGGCAGCACCGGCACGATCAGCAGCGTGATGATCGCGCCCACGGTGGCGAGCAGGAAGAGGCGCGTCTGGATGCGCCCCATCAGAGTCGGAACCACGGGGGATTACTCCTTACACCGGCGAGTTGAAGGCCCATTTGAACCACTGCGAGGTCGACCGCAACGGTCCCATCTTGCGGACGAACCCCCGTCTGGCCAGGTCGTCGGCGATCTCCTGGGCCGCGATCTGCAGCCCGAGGAAGGTGTCGACACCGGGGAAGTAGCCGCCCAGCGTCGCCGATCCGGAGGCGTACAGGGCGCCGTCGCCGCTGGCCGTACCCTTCACCTCGAAGTGGCGCTCCACCTCCAGCCGTCCGACCGGGTTGCGGTAGGCCCCGCCGTGCCGGAGCAGGTCCTCGTAGATCCGGTGCTCGGCGATGTCGGCCTCGAGACCCGTGCAGTCGATGATGTAGTCGGCCACCGGTTCGCGGACGATGCCGTCGCTGCTGCGCACGTAGCTGACCAGCCGCCCGTCGGGGGCGCGCTCCACCCGGTCCACGGTGCCCTGCACCGGGTGGTAGTAGCCGCCGCTGCGGCCCGCCCGCATCTGCTCCTGCCAGCGCCGGCGGTAGGGGGTGTTGGTGCCGCCCATCTCCTTGTACTTGGCGGCCCGCTCGGCCCCCTCCAGCTTGCGCATCTGCGCCTTGAGCTGGCCGCCCCAGACCGACTTGGGGTAGTTGAAGCCCTGGTAGGCCCAGCCGTCGCCGCCCTTGCGGCGCGCCCAGATGTGCGGGCCGTGGGAGCCGCTGACGAAGGTCCGGAAGATGTGCACGATCTGGGTCTGCAGCCGGAACTTCTCCCGGTCGTCGAACAGGCGCTGCAGCACGCGGGAGGCCACGATGCCGCCGCCCCGGATGACCACCGTGCCGGGCCGGGTCTTGAGGAACTCGTAGACCTGCTCGTGCGGCTCGTAGGCGTTCACCACGTGCTGGTAGTCACCGTGCTTGGTGCGGAACTCCTGCAGGTCGGGCAGGAACTTCAGGCCCGGGTAACCGATCGCGATGTGCACGAAGCGCGAGCGGAAGATGATCCGCTTGGTCGGCGCCGTGCCCTCCGGCGGGGTGACCACGGTGAAGTAGCCGCCGCCGGCCCGGCGGCGGACCATCCGGACCTGGCCCTTGACCAGCATGTCCCAGTAGTTGATGCGCTTGGCCTCGCGTTCGAGGCTCTCGAAGACCGTGCCGGCGCGCGGCGTCCAGTAGTCGTTCAGGAGCGGCTCGGTCAGCAGCTGCCACAGGTAGGCCGGGGTCTTGTCGGTCCAGGTCTCCTGCAGGGCGTAGGAGGGGAAGCCCCAGAGGTTGTCGGGGCGCGAGGAGGAGTCGGAGCGGATCCGCTCGGAACGGGGGATCTGCGAGCACCTGGTCAGGAACTCGTAGGTCTGCCACGGATGGTCGATGTTGGAGACCACCCGCATCTGGGAGGTGGGCACGCCGTAGACGCGCAGGTAGTCCAGCGTCACGAAGGAGCCCATGCCGCCGCCGACCGTCAGGAAGGGGATGTCGTACATGGGGATCCCGGCTGCCGCGACCAGCTGGTCGCTCCACTCGGGCGTGTTGATCAGCTCCGGAGTGAGGTCGCCGGCCGACGCCGGCGTGTTGGGGGGTGCCAATTGTGCGTCCCTTAGCTACATGGCCAACCGGTCAGGTCGTCCAGAACACTAGTCGTGGTGCGCACCGAAAACGAGAGGACGGACGGTGCGTTCTTCCCCCCGCACCGCCGCCTCGTCACAGCACGCAACCAGTGAGACGCCCGAAGTCCCCCGATGGTTCGCTCAGACCCCGCTGAACACCCGGTTCACATCCGACGTGGCCAGCACTCCGAAGATCTCGCCGCCGCGTTCCACGAGGAGGTATTCCCCCGCCGGGGCCTCGCGCATGGCGTCGATCAGGGACTCCCCCGACAGGTCGGCGGCCAGCACCAGCGACGGTTCGAGGCTGCGCGCCAGCGAGCCGGCCGTCACCCAGGGGCGGCGGTTCTCCGGGGTGGACTCCACCGCGACCTCGTTGACGATCCCCGTCGGGCGGCCCTCGTGGTCGACCACCACCATCGCGCCCGCCTGGGCCTCCGCGGCCCGGCGCAGGGCCTCGGCCAGCGGCACGTCGCCGGTCACCGCGATGGCCCGCCGGGCCAGGGCGCGGGCGTTGACCTGCGGGATGCGGGCGCGGACCCGGGCCCCGCGCAGCGCCTGGGTGGCGCCGAGCCAGATGAAGGAGGCCAGCAGCACCGACCAGATGAGCTCCCAGCCCGGCGTCTGCCCGCTCATCAGCGCCAGACCGACGGGCACCGCGACCAGGACGACGGCCAGCACGCGGCCCACCCAGGCGGCGGCGATCGTGCCCGAGCCGGGGTTGCGGGTGGCCTTCCAGACCCCGGCGCGGAGCATGCGCCCGCCGTCGAGCGGCAGCCCCGGCAGGAGGTTGAAGATCCCGACGATCAGGTTGGCGAACCAGAGCTGGAAGGTCAGCACCCCGAGGATGGTGCCCGGGTCGATGACCTGGTAGGCGGCGAACCCGATCCCGGCCAGCCCGAGCGAGAGCAGCGGCCCGGCGAAGGCCACCATGAACTCCCGGCCCGGGGTCTCCGGCTCGCGCTCGATCTCCGAGACGCCGCCGAGCAGGTAGAGCGTGATGCGGCGGACCGGCAGGCCGTACATCCTGGCGACCACGCAGTGCGCCAGCTCGTGCAGCAGCACCGACACGTACAGCAGCACCGCGAACAGCAGCGCCACGGCATATGTCGTCGGGACGGCCAGCTCGGGCAGTTGGGCGATCACGATGGGCTGGTAGGTGAAGGTGATGAACGCCGCCACGATGAGCCAGGTCGGCGAGACGTAGACCGGGATGCCGAACGGCCGGCCCATCCGCAGCCCTGGGCTGTTCTGACGCGGGCTCTCGCTGCTCACCGCTGGCTCACCACTCCTCGTTCGCTGCGCCTTCGGCCTTGATGCTACGCGCCATCGGGCCGTCCGCAGACGTCGCGAGGCCACCTTGAGCACAAACTGTCGTCAGTGTGACCTACAGTGCGGACATGTCACTGACCGAGCCCACGATCATCGGAGCGCTGTCGCCCTCCCGCGCCGGTGACTTCATGACGTGCCCGTTGCTCTACCGCTTCCGGGTGATCGACCGGCTGCCCGAGCCGCCGTCGCCCGCCGCGGTGCGCGGCACGATGGTCCACTCGGTGCTGGAGCGCCTCTACGACCTCCCCGCCCCCGGGCGCACGGTCGCCGCGGCCCTGGAGCTGCTGGAGCCGCAGTGGCGCAGGCTGCTGGCCGAGGACCCCTCCTACGGCGGCATGTTCACCGACGAGCGGGAGCAGGCCCAGTGGCTGTCCCAGGCCCGCTCCATGCTGGAGCGCTACTTCACCCTTGAGGACCCCACCTGCCTGGAGCCCGCCGAGCGCGAGCTGTATGTGGAGGCGGTGCTCGACAGCGGCCTGATGCTGCGCGGCTACATCGACCGGCTGGACGTCGCGCCGACCGGCGAGGTGCGCGTGGTCGACTACAAGACCGGCAGCGCGCCCGGGCCGGCCTTCGAGGCCAAGGCGCTGTTCCAGATGAAGTTCTACGCGCTGACGCTGTGGCGGCTGCACGGCTCGGTGCCCCGCCTGCTGCAGCTGATGTATCTGGGGGGCGGCGGCGAGGTGCTGCGCTACGCCCCCGACGAGGCCGACCTGCGCGCCACCGAGCGCAAGGTGCAGGCCCTGTGGACGGCCATCGAGCGGGCGATGGAGACCGGCGAGTGGCCCCCCAGGCCCGGCCGCCTGTGCGACTGGTGCAGCTACAAGGAGCTGTGCCCGGAGTTCGGCGGCACTCCCCCGCCGCTGCCCGAGCGGCAGCCGGGCGACACCGTGCGCAGCACCCGCGGCGCGCCCAGGGCCGCCACCGACGAGCTCTGAACGGCACGGGCCGGCGCGCGAGGGCGTGAGAGGTCCCGGGGACGGCGCCCGGCGCCGGACCGGTCCGCAGCACGGATCCCCGCGGGTCATCCGTGGGGATGAGGGCGATATCCCCCTGCAGCAGGGTGGCTGTGAGAGTGGGACGCCTAAATTGATTGTGTGCGCAACACCCCGGACGGCCTGCGGGCCTGGCTCCACCGACACCCGCTGATCCCCGACGCCGTCCTGGCCGGGATGCTGGCGGCCGCCGCGGTGCCCTGCGCCTACGCCCCCTCCCTGGCCGGCTTCGACGCCCCGGCCGGGCTCCGGGAGCCCGGCGCGCTGAGCCTCGCCCTGACCCTGGCCGGCTGCCTGTCCACGGCGCTGCGCCGCAGCCGGCCGTTCGCGATGCTCTTCCTGGTCGTCCTCGCCGAGGTGACGCTGGCGTCGCTGGACCAGAGCGGCTCCCTGCTGTGGGTGGCCGCGCTGGTGCTGGTCTACACGGTCGCCGCCCACCGCGGCCTGGCGCTCAGCCTGTGCGCGCTGGCGCTGAGCCTGACCTGCCGCGCCCTCCTGGCGGTGACGGTCACCGGGCCCGCCGACCGCACGGCCCACCTGTTCGTGGCCGTGCTGACCATGACCCTGTGGATCGCCGGCCGGAGCGCCCGGCTGCGCCGGGCCTACCTCGCCGAGCTGCGCGAGCGGGCCGCCCGGACGGAACGGGCCCGGGAGTCCGACACACGGGCGGCCAGGGCCGAGGAGCGCTCCCGCATCGCCCGCGAGCTGCACGACGTGGTCGCCCACCACGTGAGCGTGATGACCGTCCAGGCGTCCGCGGCGCGCCGGGTGCTGGCGACCAACCCCGACGGCGCCCGGGAGGCGTTGTCGGCGATCGAGGAGATGGGCCGGACCGCGATGGCCGAGATGCGCAACATCGTGGGCGTGCTCAGGACCGACGCGGCGCCCGCCGAGCGCAGCCCGCAGCCGGGGGTGCAGGAGATCCCCACTCTGGTCGACCAGATGCGCGAGGCGGGCCTGCGGACGCAGCTGTGGATCGAGGCCGAGGGAGGTCCGCTGCCGCCCGGTGTCGATCTGGCCGCCTACCGGCTGGTCCAGGAGGCGCTGACCAACAGCCTGCGGCACGCGGGGCCCCGGGCCCGCGCCTGGGTGACGGTCCGGCAGGGCCCGGGCGAGCTGGCCGTACAGGTCGAGGACGACGGCCGCGGCGCCGAGCCGCCCGCCCCCGCCACCGACCGGACCGGGCACGGGCTGGTCGGCATCCGCGAGCGTGTGGCCCTCTATGGTGGAATCCTGAGGATCGGCCCGCGTCCGGAGGGCGGATTCGAGGTCAATGCCCGGTTCCCCCTCAAGGACGTGTGATGACGATCAGAGTGTTACTGGTGGACGACCAGCCACTGCTGCGCACCGGTTTCCGGCTCATCCTGGAGGCCGAGCCGGACGTCACCGTGGTGGGCGAGGCCGGGGACGGCAAGGCCGCCCAGGACCAGTCGCGCGCGCTGATGCCCGACGTGGTGCTGATGGACATCCGGATGCCGGGCGTGGACGGCATAGAGGCGACCCGCCGGATCGTCCGGGAGGCCACCGGCGGGGCCCACGTGCCGAGGGTGCTGGTGCTGACGACCTTCGACCTGGACGAATACATCGTGGAGGCGCTGCGCGCCGGGGCCAGCGGCTTCCTGCTCAAGGACGTCCCGCCCGACGAGCTGGTGCAGGCCATCCGGGTGGTCGCGGCGGGCGACGCCATCGTCGCGCCGAGCGTGACCCGGCGGCTGCTGGACAGGTTCGGGGCGCGCCTGCCCTCGGCGCACCAGCAGTCCACCCCGGCCCGCCTGGACCGGCTCACCGAGCGTGAGATGGAGGTGCTGCGGCTGATCGCCCGGGGCATGTCGAACGCGGAGATCGCCGCCGAGCTCGTGGTGAGCGAGACGACGGTCAAGACCCACGTCGGCAACGTGCTCACCAAGCTCGGCCTGCGCGACCGCGTCCAGGCGGTGGTCCTGGCCTACGAGACCGGTCTGATCACCCCGGGCGCCATCCCCTAGCCTCCCTGCGGGAGGAGGGCCCCGGAGCGGAGCCCGGCGAGGATCCGGGCGAGCACCGGCCGGGTGTCGGCACGCCGCCAGGCGACGGCGGTGGTGCAACGGCAATCCTCGGCCAGCAGGACGAACACCACTCCGGCGCGGGCGTAGTGCTCGTCGGTGCCCTCCGAGAGCAGGGCGACGCCCTGGCCGGACGCGACCAGCTCCAGGGTCTCCTCGATCGCCGAGGAGCCGACCTCCCCCGCGATGTCCGTCACCCCGATGAAGGCCGGGTGGCGGAAGGCCCGCCAGACCGGGTCGGGGCTGCGGGGCACCACCCAGACGCGGCCGGCCAGGTCGGCGGGGCCGGCCACGGGCAGCCGGGCGAGCGGGTCGCCGACCGGCACCGCGACGGCCCGCCGGTCGCTGCCGAGGATCAGTGTGTCCAGGGCGTCGCCGGTGGTCAGCGGCGGCCACACCACGGCCAGGTCGCTGGCCCCGGTCAGCAGGCCGCAGGCCGGGTCGTCGAAGTCGAAACGGCGCAGCCGGACCTGCCCGCCGGAGGCGCGCCGCACGCCGTCGAGGAGCCGGGAGGTGCTCGCGCCGGCCGCCTCGCCCATGAAGCCCACGGTCAGCTCGGTGCCGCCCCCGGCCAGCAGAGCCGTGAGCTCGTCGGCGGCGGCCGTCACCGCCGCCGCGTGGGCCAGCACCCGGCCGCCCAGCTCGGTCAGGCGCACGCCGTCGCGGTCGCGGACCAGCAACCGCCGCCCAGCCGTGGCCTCCAGCCGCTTCACGGCGGTGCTCACGGTGGGCTGGCTGACCCCGAGCGAGATGGCCGCCTCCCGGAACGATCCGGTGCGGGCCACCGCGACGAACGCCCGCACGGCCGGCAATGTGACGTCCATCCCGCAAGGATAGCCATCGGCTATCGGCATAGCCGCAAACTATTAACCCGGGCCGAGCCACCCGGCCGACGATTGGCCCATGACAGACCAGCCGGGCGCACGGACGTCCGAGACCGGGCGGCGGAGTCAGGCCGATCCGGCCCCCGCCCCTCCGGCGCCGCCCGGCGTCCCCATCCCGGACCCTGAGTCCCGGCGGGGTGACACGCGACCGGCCCCCGGATCCACACCGGACACGCAGACCCCGCAGGAGGACACGCGACCAGCATTCGGATCCGTGCCGGACGTGAAGACCCCACAGGGGGACACGCGGTCGGCCCCCGGATCCGCGTCGGACGTGGAGATCCCACAGGAGGACACGCGGTCGGACCTCGGGCCCCTCCCGGACACGCAGCCCCCGCACGGGGACACGCGGTCGGACCTCGGGCTCGCGCTGGGCGCGGCGGCGGGGGCGGCCACCTACTCGGCGGTGTTCGGCGCGGCGGCGGTGGAGCAGGGCTGGTCCTCGTGGGAGGCGGTGCTGGCCAGCGCCGTGGTGCACGCCGGGGGCAGCCAGATCGTCGGGCTGACCGCACTGGGCGGCGGCGCCCCCGAGGCGCTGGGCGGCGCGGCGGGGGCCGCCGGGCCGGGCGCCGGCGCGGTGGCCGCGGCGGTGGTCGCCGCGTCGCTGGTCAACCTGCGGCTGACCGCGTTCGGGCTGGCGCTGGGCGACGTCTTCCGGACCAGGTGGGGCCGGTGGCTGGCCGCGCACCTGGTCTCCGACGAGTCAGTGGCGGCCGCGGTGTCACGCGGGGCCCCGGCCGCGCGCAGGCGGACGTTCCTGCTGGTCGGGACGGTGCTGTTCACCGGCTGGGTGGGCGGCACGGCCGCCGGGGCGGTGCTCGGCTCGGTGCTGCCGGCCGGAGCCCGGGGAGCGGTGGACGGGGCCGCCGCGGCGGCCTTCGCCGCGCTGCTCGTCCCCCTGCTCCGCACCCGTCGCCAGACGGCGGTCGCCGCGGGGGCCGCGGCCCTGGCGCTGGTGGCATCGTGGTGGCTGCCACCGGGCCTGCCGATCCTCGTCGCCGCGCTGGCCACCGTCCCGGCCGTGGTGAGGTCCGCGTGAACACCGCCCCGCCCGCCCCTGCTCACAGCAGGGCCCGGCCGGCCACCCCGACCTCCATGGAGACCATGTGAGCGCCGTTCTGCTGTTCGTCGCGGGGCTGGCCGCCGTGACCTACCTGCTCCGGCTGGCCGGGGTGAGCACGGCCGCCCGGGCCGGGGTGGACGGGCGCTGGAGCCTGTTCACCGCCCTGCTGCCGGTGGCGCTGCTGGCCGCCGTCGTGACCGTCCAGGCGGCGCCCGCCGGCCGTCCGGCGGTCCACCTGGCCGTCGCCGCCGTCGTGGCGGGGGTGGCCGCCCGGCGCCTCGGATTCCTGCCCGCCATGCTCCTCGGCACCGCCGCCGGAGCGCTCGTGAGCCTTGGAGGCTTTTGATGATCATACGTGGACTGGACCCTGACGACCTCGGCGCCTGCCTGCGGCTCGCGGAGGACCGGCAGTGGTCGCGAGAGGAGCGCAAGTGGCTCTTCCTGCTCCAGGGCGGGGAGGGCTACGGGATCGTCGACCCGGACGGGGAACTGGTGGCCTCCGCCGTACTGACCCGCTACGGCACGCGCACCGCGGCGGTCAGCATGGTGCTGGTGGCCTCGCGTCACGGGGGGCGGGGGCTGGGCAGGCGCCTGATCGGCCATGTGCTGGAGCAGGCGCGCGGCGCGACCGTCTTCCTGAACGCGACCGAGATGGGCCGCCCCCTCTACGAGCGGCTCGGCTTCCGGGTGACGGGTGGGGTCGCCATGCATCTGGGGACCTTCACCGGGCAGGCGTCCGGCGCGTCCCGCGCCGCCTCCCCCGAGGACCTGAAGGCGATCGCCGACCTCGACGCCGAGGTCGTCGGCGCTGACAGGTCCGCCCTCCTGGCGAGGTACGCGGGCTTCGCCGAGCAGCTCCGGGTGATCGAGAACAGGCGGGGGATCTCGGGGTACGCCGGGATGTGGCGCAACGTGGGCAGCACGGTCGTCGGGCCGGTGATCGCGGCGAGCCCCGCCGACGCCCGGTCCCTGATCGCCGATCTCGCCTCCCAGGTCGACGGCCCGGTCCGGCTGGAGATCGAAGACCGTAACGCGCCGCTGGCGCACTGGCTGGCCGGGCACGGGGTGGTCGCGGGGATGCGGACCTCGGACATGGTCGCCGGCGGGGAGTCCCTGCCCGGCGACCGGAGCCGGTTCTTCGCGCCGGTCATGTCCGCGCTGGGCTGACGGACCCGCCTCACGGGCCACCCGGCCGACCCCCCACCCGGTCACGCCCGTCGGACGGCGGGCACGGGCCCGTGCCGGGATGCCGGGCCGGCCCCGTCCGGTCAGGTCCAGGCCGAGGTGGCGGGGGTGCCCACCTCCGTCGCGGTGGGGTCGTGGGCGCTCGCGGCGGCCTGGATGCTCCCCGCCGCGATCTCCTCGGCCCAGTGGCAGGCGACCTTCCGGCCGGGACGTATCTCCCGCAGCTCGGGCGGCTCGTCGGCGCACCGCTCCGGCCGGCGGAACGGGCAGCGGGTGTGGAAGCGGCAGCCAGCCGGGACGTCCACCGGGGACGGCAGGTCCCCGGTGAGCAGGATCCGCCGCCTGCGCTCCTCGACCTCGGGGTCCGGGATCGGGATCGCCGACATCAGCGCGATCGTGTAGGGGTGCAGCGGCTCGGCGTACAGCTCGTCGGAGGAGGCCTCCTCCACCAGCGCGCCGAGATACATCACGCCGATGACGTCGCTGACGTGGCGCACCACCGCCAGGTCGTGGGCGACCACGATGTAGGTGAGGCCGAGCTGCTCCTGCAGGTCCTCCAGCAGGTTGACGATCTGGGCCTGGATCGAGACGTCCAGGGCGGAGACCGGCTCGTCGGCGATGATCAGGGCGGGGTTGAGGGCGATCGCCCTGGCGATGCCGACGCGCTGGCGCTGGCCGCCGGAGAACTCGTGGGGGTAGCGGCCGGCGGCCGCGGCCGGGAGTCCCACCAGGTCGAGCAGCTCGCGCACCCGCCGTGGCCTGCTGCCGGTGAAGCCGTGGGCCCGTAGCGGCTCGGTGAGCACCGACTCCACGCTCTGGCGGGGGTCGAGGCTGGCCAGGGGGTCCTGGAAGATCATCTGCATGTGCCGCCGGAGCAGGCGCAGCCGCTCCGGGCCCAGCGTCCCGACGTCGGCGCCGTCGAACAGGACGGTCCCGGCCGTGGGCTCCACCAGCCTGAGCACGGCCTTGCCGAGCGTGCTCTTGCCGCAGCCCGACTCCCCCACCAGGCCGTAGGTCATGCCGCGCCGTACGTCGAGGTCGACGCCGTCGACGGCCCGGACGTGGCCCGCGACCCGTTGCAGCAGGACGCCTTTCCTGACCGGGAAGTGGACCTTCAGCCCCCGGACGGACAGCAGCGGCTCCGGGCTCATGGGGTGACCACCTCGGCCTCCAGCGGGTTGAAACAGCGCAGGCCGTGGGGGTCTCCGCGCAGCCGGGGGGCCGCGGTGGCGCACTCGGCGATCCGGTTGCGGCAGCGGGGGGCGAAGGCGCAGCCGCGCGCCCAGGGGATGGTGTCGCGGGGCGAGCCCTGGATGGGTTCGAGGCGTGTGCCGCGCGGCCGGTCGAGACGGGGGACGGAGGCGAGCAGGCCGCCGGTGTAGGGGTGGCGGGGGCGGCGGAAGAGCTCGTGGCGGGGGGCCCGCTCGACGATCCGGCCGGAGTACATCACGTGCACCGTGTCGCACATCCCGGCGACCACCCCGAGATCGTGAGTGATCAGCACGAGGGCGGTGCCGGTGTCGGAGACCAGGGCCTTGAGCAGTTCGAGGATCTGCGCCTGGATGGTGGCGTCCAGCGCCGTGGTGGGTTCGTCGGCGATGAGGAGCCGGGGGCGGCAGGCCAGCGCGGTCGCGATCAGCGCGCGCTGGCGCATGCCTCCGGAGAGCTGGTGGGGATACTCGCGCAGCCGCCGCGAAGGGTCGGGGATGCCCACCCGGCGCAGCAGCCCGGCGGCCTCCTGCCGTGCCTCGCCCGAGCTCATCGCGCGGTGGCGGACGAGCACCTCGGCCACCTGGACCCCGATGGGCACCACCGGGTTGAGCGAGGTCATCGGGTCCTGGAAGACCACGGCCAGGTCCCGGCCGCGCAGGGTGCGCAGCTTGTCGGCGGGCAGGGAGAGCAGCTGGGTCCCGTCGAAGGCGACGCCGCCCTCCACCAGGACGCCGCGCCGCGGCAGCAGGCCCATGACCGCCAGGGAGGTGACGGACTTACCGCAGCCCGACTCCCCCACCAGGCCGACGGTCTCGCCCGGGGCCACCGTGAAGCTGACACCGTCCACGGCGCGCACGTCGGCGCGGCCCCGCTGCCGGAAGACCACGTTCAGGTCCTCGACCTTGAGCAGACTCACACGTCACCGCCGATACTTGGGGTCGAGGGCCTCGCGCAGCGACTCCCCGAGCAGGGTGAAGCCGAGCGCCGCGAAGACGATCGCCAGCCCGGGGAAGACCGCGAGCAGCGGCGCGCTGGACAGGTAGCGCTGGGTGTCGGCCAGCATCCGGCCCCATTCGGGGATGCCGGGGTCGTTGCTGGACAGGCCCAGGAAGGCCAGGCCGGCCGCGTCCACGATCGCGGTGGCCAGGGTCAGCGTGCCCTGCACGATGACCGGGGTCAGCGAGTTGGGCAGGATGTGGCCGAGCACGATCCGCCGCCGCCGCACGCCGACCGCCCTGGCCGCCAGCACGTAGTCGGACTGGCGCTGGGCCAGCATCTGGCCGCGCAGCAGGCGGGCGAAGATCGGCATGTTCACCACCGCGATGGCGATCATCACGGCGTCCAGCCCCGCCCCCAGCATGGCCGCGACGCCGATGGCGAACAGCAGGCCGGGGACCGACAGCACCATGTCGACCAGGCGCATCACGACGGTGTCGACCACGCCTCCGAAGGTCCCGGCGAGCAGCCCGAGCAGCAGCCCGCCCGCCATGCCGAGCAGCAGCGAGACCACGCCGATGACCAGGGACCAGCGGGCCCCCCACAGGACACGGGTGAGCTCGTCGCGGCCCAGGTCGTCCAGGCCGAACCAGTGCTCGGCCGACGGGCCCGGGATGGAGGTGGGGGTGACCTGGCCGACCGGCCGGTCCGGCGGGAAAGGCGCCAGCCACGGGGCGAGCAGGGCGACCGCGACGAACAGGAACACCAGGAGCGCGCCGGTGATCGCGACGGGGTTGCGCCGCAGCCGGCGCCAGGCGTGTCCGCCGAGGCCGCCGCCGGCCTCCTCCGGCGCGATGGCCGCCTCGGCCTGGGACAGGCTCATGCCGCCCACCTCGCCAGGACGCCTCGACCGTTCACGCCGCCCTCACTCTCGGGTCGATGAGCCCGTAGGCGATGTCGACCAGCAGGTTGACCAGTACGAAGACCACGGCGGTGAACAGGATGAAGCCCTGCAGCACGGCGTAGTCCCTGGCGGCGATCGAGTCGGCCGTGAACTTGCCGAAACCCGGGAAGGCGAAGACGGTCTCGGTCAGCACGGCGCCGCCGAGCAGCAGCCCGACCTGCAGGCCGACGATCGTGGTGACCGGGAGCATGGCGTTGCGCAGCACGTGCCGCCCCCGGATCGTGGACCGCCTGAGCCCCTTGGCCTCGGCGGTGCGCACGTAGTCCTCGTGGAGCACGTCCAGCACGGAGGCGCGGGTGATGCGCACCACGATCGCCAGCGGGATGGTCCCGAGCGCGACACCGGGCAGGACCAGGTGCGCCAGCGCGTCCCAGAACGCCTCCGGGTTGCCGGTGACCAGCCCGTCCAGCACGTAGAACCCCGTGGGGTGCGCGGTGTCGAGCAGCGGGTCCTGACGGCCGTCGGTGGGCAGGATCCCGAACTTCTCGGCGAAGACGAACTTGAGCATGTAGCCGAGGAAGAAGACCGGGATCGTGATGCCGAACAGCGATCCGGCGACCGAGACGTGGTCGAGCCAGGTGCCGTGGCGGCGGGCGGCGAAGTAGCCGAGGGGGATGCCCACCCCCACCGCGAAGATCATCGCGGTGAGGGAGAGCTCCACCGTGGCGGGGAAGGTCCGCAGCAGTTCCTCCAGGACCGGGTGCTGGGTCCGGCTGGACACGCCCAGGTCTCCGCGCAGGGCGTTGCCCGCCCAGGTGAGGTACTGCTCGTACCAGGGGCGGTCCAGGCCGTAGAGCCTCTTGACCCGCTCGACGGCCTCCGGTGTGGCCCGCTCCCCCAGCAGCGCCTCCGCGGGCCCGCCCGGCAGCGCCCTGACCCACAGGAACAGCAGGATCGACAGTCCCAGCAGGATCGGGACGAGCAGTGCCAGCCGCCTGACGACGAACCTGAGCATCTGTCAGGACAGCGAGATCGCGGCGAAGACGTCGTTGAGCACCGGGCTCGGCACCCAACCCTGGACGTTCTTGGCCGCGGCCGAGAACGAGGGGCTCTGCGCGTACGGCACGCCCGGCACGAACTCGGCGATCAGCGCGTTCGCCCGCTTGTACAGCTCCTCGCGCTTGGCCTGGTCCGGCTCCCGTTCGGCGTCGTCCAGCACCTTGAAGATCGCCTCGTTCCTGAACGACCACTGGCTGGAGAAGGACTGGAACAGGGTGCCGAGGAAGTTGTCGGGGTCGCCGAAGTCGCCGTTCCAGCCGAGCATGTACAGCGGGCAGTCGCCGGCCTGGGAGATGTTCAGGTAGTCGGGGCTCCACGGCGAGGTCTTCGGGGTGACCTTGAAGCCGGCGGCCTCCAGGTCGGCCTTCATCAGCTGGAAGTTACCGGCCGGGTCGACCATGTAGGCGCGGCTGACGCCGCTCGGGTAGCAGAACTCCAGCGTCGGGTTCTTCTCCCCGGACTCGGCGATGAGCTGCCGGGCCTTGTCCACGTTGTAGTCGTATCGGGTGAAGTCCTCGGTGTAGCTCCACAGGCTGTCCGGCATGAACGCGTTGGGGACCTTGGCCCCCGCGCCGTACTTGGTCTTCACCACGTTCTCGCGGTTGATCGCGTGGGCGATCGCCTGCCGGATCTTCTGGTTCTGCATGATCTTGGTCCGCTGGCTGAACCCGAGGTAGCCCAGGTTGAACGGGGCCCGCTCGATCACCTGCACCCCGGCGCTCTTGAGCGACTCCAGGTCCGCCGGGTCGGCGTAGTCGAAGGCGTGGACCGAGCCCGCGCGCAGCGCCTGCGCCCGGTCGGCGGCCTTCTCGATGGGACGGAATATGATCTTGCTGAGCTTGGCCTTCTCGCCCCAGTAGTCGTCGTTGCGGACCAGCTCCAGCTTGTCGCCGCGGGTCCAGCCGGCGAACTTGAACGGCCCGGTGCCGACCGGGTGCTCGGTGCCGAAGGTCCCGGTGAACTGCGGCGACTCGGCGGTCCCGCTCACCTCGTCGGCCTTGTAGTCCTTCAGCGCCTTGGGGCTGGCGATGCTGAAGGACGACAGCGTCAGCGCCGACAGCACCGCGGCGGAGGGCTCGGTGAGCTTGAGCTCCACGGTGCCGTCGCCCTTGGCCGCGCACCCGCCGTACAGGCTCTTGCCGAGGCTGTCGGACTCGTTCTTGGCGAAGCCCCGGAAGACGGTCACCCAGTAGTAGGAGACCGAGTCGGACTGCGAGAGCCCCGTGAAGTTGTACCAGCGCTCGAAGTTGGCGCACACGGCCGCGGCGTCGAAGGGCTCGCCGTCGTGGAACCTGACCCCCTTGCGGAGCGTGAAGGTGTAGGTTCTGGCGTCCTTGCTGACCTTCCAGCTCTCCGCCAGGCCGGGCACGACGCTGGTGCCTCCCTTCTCGGTCGCCACCAGCGTCTCGAAGATCTGGTTGGTCACCCGGGAGGACTCCCCGTCACTGTGGTAGGCCGGGTCGAGGATGCTGGGATCGGCCGACGAGGCGAAGATGAGGGTCGAGCCCTTCGCCGCGTCGGTCGCGGTGGCTCCCGGCTCCGCACCGCCTCCACCGCCACAGGCCGCCGCGGAGACGGCCAGGGCCGTCCCCACGATCACCGCCGCCGTACCGCGCAGGGGCACACCGTCTCGTCGCATGCTGCACCTCATCGCCGTCTCGCGGCCGGGTCGCGGCCGTCATGCGGACCTACCTTGATCGCAGGATCCACGGGGAGGCCGGGGCTGACCAGCCCCGGCGAGAGGCTGTGGCGCAAATGTGACAGTCGCCGGTCAAGACCGGCAATGGAGCGTTTCAAAACGCCGGAACGCCTCCGCCGTACGGCATGCCGTACGGCGGAGGCGTTCAGCGGGCGCTCAGGTCGCGCGGTTCACCGGCCGGACCGGCGCGGCCGGCCGTTCAGGCGGTCGCGGCCTCCACGGTCTGCTGGGCCGCCGGCGCGTTCTCCGGGAAGTGGCAGGCCACCTGGTGGCCGGCGGCGAGCTCGACCAGCGGCGGCTCCACCGTCTTGCAGACCGCCTGGGCCTTCCAGCACCGGGTGTGGAAGCGGCAGGCGGGCGGCGGGTTGAGCGGGCTCGGCACGTCGCCCTGGAGCCGGATGCGCTCGCGGTCCTTGCGCCGGGCCGGGTCGGGGACGGGCACCGCCGACATCAGGGCGTTGGTGTAGGGGTGCATGGGCGATTCGTACAGGGCCTTGCGGTCGGCCAGCTCGACGATCTTGCCCAGGTACATGACCGCGACCCGGTCGCTGATGTGCCGGATGACCGACAGGTCGTGCGCGACGATGACGTAGGTCAGGTCGAGCTCGTTCTGCAGGTCCTCCAGGAGGTTGACCACCTGGGCCTGGATCGACACGTCCAGGGCGGAGACCGGCTCGTCGGCGATGATGAGCTTGGGCTTGAGGGCCAGCGTGCGGGCGATGCCGATGCGCTGGCGCTGGCCGCCGGAGAACTCGTGCGGGTAGCGGTTGTAGTGCTCGGGGTTGAGCCCGACCAGCTCCAGGATCTCCTGGACCGCCTTCTTGGTGCCCTGCTCGGTCTGGATGCCCTGGATCCGGTACGGCGCGCCGACGATGGCGCCCACCGTGTGGCGGGGGTTGAGCGACGAGTAGGGGTCCTGGAAGATCATCTGCATGTCGCGGCGGAGCGGCCGGATGGCCGACTGCGACATGTGCGTGATGTCGTGGCCCTCGAAGACGACCTTGCCGCCGGTGGGCTCCAGCAGGCGGGTGATCAGGCGGCCGGTGGTGCTCTTGCCGCAGCCCGACTCGCCCACCAGGCCGAGCGTCTCGCCCTTGCGGACGTCGAAGCTGACGCCGTCGACGGCCTTCACCGCGCCGATCTGACGCTTGAGCAGGCCCTTGGTCACCGGGAAGTGCTTCTGCAGCCCCTGGACGGACAGCAGCGCCTCGGGATCGGTCACAGCCGCGCCCTTGTCATCAACCGTCACGTGCTCTCCATCATCGGCTTGATCTCGTTTTCCCAGATGGCCCGCCGCTCCGCGCGCGGCAGGTGGCAGCGGACCAGGTGACCGCCCTCGGTCTCCAGGAGCTCGGGCACCTCGGTGGTGGCCTTGCCACCGGTGCGGTCGTCGTAGGCGCACCGGGGGTTGAAGGCGCACCCGGCCGGCACGTTGATCAGGGAGGGCGGGGTGCCCTTGATCGGGAGCAGCCGCTCGGTGGGCTCGCGGTCCAGGCGGGGCATCGACCCCAGCAGACCCCAGGTGTAGGGGTGCTCGGGCCGGTAGAAGATGTCCTCGGCGGAGCCGTACTCGATGCACTTGCCGCCGTACATCACCAGGATGTCGTCCGACAGCTCGGCGACCACGCCGAGGTCGTGGGTGATGATGATCAGCGCGGAGTTGAACTCGCGCTGCAGGTCCAGCATCAGGTCCAGGATCTGCGCCTGGACCGTCACGTCGAGGGCGGTGGTCGGCTCGTCGGCGATCAGCAGTTCGGGGTCGCACGACAGCGCCATGGCGATCATGGCGCGCTGGCGCATGCCGCCGGAGAACTCGTGGGGGTAGCTGTCGACGCGCTTGTCGGGCTGCGGGATGCCCACCCGGCCGAGCATGTCGATCGCGTGCTTGCGCGCGACCGCCTTGCTGACGTTGTGGTGGATCCGGTACGCCTCGATGATCTGGGCGCCGACGGTGTAGAAGGGGTGCATCGACGACAGCGGATCCTGGAAGATCATCGCCATCTTCTTGCCGCGCAGCGTGCGCACGTGGTCGCCGCTCGCCCCGACGAGCTCCTCGCCGTCGAGCCAGATCTCACCGGAGATCCTGGCCCGGCCGCCCTTGTGCAGCCCCAGGATGCCGAGGCTGGTCACGCTCTTGCCGGACCCCGACTCGCCCACGATGCCCAGGGTCTTGCCCCGGTCGAGCTTGAAGGACAGGCCGTCGACGGACTTGACCAGGCCGTCTTCGGTCGGGAAGTGGATGCGCAGGTCGCGCAGCTCCAGGAAGGAGTCGGGCGCAGTCGTCATGACAGCCTCACCCTCGGGTCGACCACCGCGTACAGGACGTCCACGATGAGGTTGGCCAGGACGATGAAGAAGGCGGCGAACAGGGTCACACCCAGCACGATGGGCAGGTCGTTGCCCCGGATCGCGTCGATGACCAGCTTACCGATGCCGGGGATGGAGAAGGTGCTCTCGGTGAGCACCGCGCCGCCCAGCAGCAGGCCGAGGTCGAGGCCGAAGATCGTGAGGATCGGGGTCAGCGTGGCGCGCAGGGCGTGCTTGGTGACCACCGTGCGCTCCTTGAGGCCCTTGGCGCGAGCGGTGCGGATGTAGTCCTCGCCCATCGTCTCCAGCATGCCCGCCCGGGTGAGCCGGGCGTAGAGGGCCGCGTAGAGGAAGGCCAGGGTGATCCAGGGGAGCACGAGCGACTGGAACCACATGATCGGATTCTCGGTGAGCCCGATGTAACTGCCTCCGCCGGGGAAGATCCCGAGCGTGTAGGCGAACACCGACAGCGAGACCAGGCCGGTGAAGTAGATCGGCAACGACACCCCGGCCAGCGCCACCGTCATGGCCGCGCGGTCGAGCGCGGTGCCGCGTCTCAGCGCGGAGACGACGCCGATGCTGACTCCGACGGCGAGCCAGGTGATGGCCGCGCCCAGGGCGAGCGACAGGGTCGCCGGGAGCCGGTCGAGCAGCGTCGGCCAGACCGGCTGGTTGTTGTTGAAGGAGAAGCCAAAGCAGGGCGCCGGGCACTCGGCCTTCTTCGGACCGAGCGAGTAGTCCTGGCCGACGACGATGCCCTGGGCGAACCGGCCGTACTGCACGATGAGCGGGTCGTCCAGGTGGAGTCTCTTGACAGCGCCCTGGATCGCCTCGGGCGTGGCATCCCGCCCGACGTAACGCGACGCCATGCCCTCAGGGGTCTGTCCCAGGGCACGCGGGATGAGAAAGAAGATCGCGAAAGTGGCCACGCTGACGATGACGAGCATCAGCACGGCCGCGATCACGCGGCGGACGATGAAAGCGACCACGATCGTTCGGCCGGGGCGCCCGGGAGGATCGCTCCCGGGCGCCGTCAGGCCTTCACCTGCCTTTGGCTAGCTAGAGAAGGACTACTGCTTGACGCCGAGCCACGTGTAGTCGTACATGCCGTAGGCGGGGTGCACGTACACGTTGGTCAGGTTCGCGGGACGGAAGATGAGGGTCTTCTCGTAGACGAACGACATGAACGCCGCCGACTCCATGACCTTCTTGTCCACCTCGGCCCAGATCTCGTTGCGGGCCGCGGTGTCGGTGGTCTGGATGCCCTTGTCGAGCAGCTCGTTCACCGACTGGTCGTTGAGCTCCATCATGTTGTAGTTGCCGGAGGCCTTGATGAAGCGGCCGTCGACGATCTGCGACAGGAAGCCGAAGCCGGACGGCCAGTCGGCGCCCCAGCCCGCGATCATGATGCCCAGGTTGTTCTTGTGCACGAACTCCGGCTTGCCGGCGTACTGCGCGCTCCAGTCACCCGAGGGGTACTTCTTGATCGTGGCCTTGATGCCGACCCGGTCGAGCGAAGCCTGCAGGGCCTCGGCGACCTGGACCTCCTTGGTCCGGTCACCGCGGACCGCGATGTTGGCCGTGAAGCCGTTCGGCTGGCCGCAGGCCGCCAGGTGCTCCTTGGCCTTGGCCAGGTCGCCCTTGTGGTCGGCGCCGTTGGGGTAGAGGTCGAACTGCTTGTAGCCGACCGTGGTCGGGGTCATCGCGGTGGTGCCGATCTCACCGCCGAGCGGGCCACCCCACGGCGCCTGGGTGGCGACCTTGTCGGTGGCGTACTGGACGGCCTTGCGGCAGTCGATGTTGTCGAACGGCTTGACGGCCGTCGACATCATCGCGTAGCGGTTGAAGGGCGTGAACGGGTTGTCCGTCGAGTCCTTCAGCTTGGGGTCGGCGACGATCTTGGCGCGGGCCGCGGTCTGGACACCGGTGCCGGCCAGGTCGACCTGGATCTGCCCGGCGAGCAGACGCTGGTCGATGTCCTCGGCGTTCTGCTTGAACTGCACCTCGATGCGGTCCGGCAGCTGCTTGCGGGTGGTGTCGGTGGCCGGGTCCCAGTTCTCGTTCTTCACGAGGTTGAACTGCTTGCCGACCTCGTGGCTCTCGATCTTGTAGGGACCGGTGGAGGCCACGGTCTTCTCGTAGTCGAGACCGGTGTCCTTGGCCTGCGGCACCGGCGCGGACTGCGGGTTGGCCGTCAGGAAGTCGAACTCGGCGAACGGGTCCTTGAGCTTGAAGACGACGGTGTAGTCGTCCGGCGTCTCGACACCCTTGAAGTCGTCGAGGTTCTTGTCCTTGTAGGGACCCTTGTAGTCACCGGCGTCGAGGTACTGGGCGAAGTACTTCGGGCCGTCGGTGAGCTCGGAGGTGAAGTTGCTGCGGGCGATGGCGTACTTGACGTCCGCGGCCTTGACCTCGGTGCCGTCGTCGTACTTGATGCCCTTCTTGATCTTGTAGGTCCAGGTCTTGCCGTCTTCGCTCGGCACACCGGGGCCCTCGGCCAGGTCCGGGACGAGCTTGAGGCCCGCCTCGCCCGGCGCGGCGGCGTAGGTCATCAGCGGACGGGAGTACAGACGCGAGAAGTTCCAGTTCCACGCGTAGTAGGTGTTACCCGGGTCCATAGAGTCGGGCTCGTCCGACAGGGCGAACTTGAGCGTGCCGCCCTTGGCGTCGGAGGCGTTGACGACCTTGGTGTAGCCGTCGTTGTGCTTGGCGCCCGATCCGGCGGCACCGGCGCCCTTGTCCCCGGAGCTCGTGTTGCCACCGCCACCGGCCGTGCCGCCGCAGGCGGCCAGACCCATGGTCAGCGCAGTGCCCAGCGCGGCGAGCGCCAGAGCGTTGGTCTTCCTCATCGTGGTTGTACACCCCTTGTCATGAGTGACGGTGATATAGAGGAGCGGAAGCGTTGCCGCTACCGGGCTCGAGGGTCGAGGGCGTCCCGGAGCCCGTCGCCCAGCAGGTTGAAGGCCATCACGGTGATGAAGATCGCGAGGCCCGGGACGATCATGAAGTGCGGGGCTATCTGGTAGTAGTCCACCGCGCGGGTCAGCATGCCGCCCCAGGACGCCTGCGGCTCGGCCACGCCCACGCCCAGGAACGACAGCGCGGCCTCGAACAGGATGTTCGTGGGGATGAGCAGCGTGGCGTAGACGAGGATCGGCGCGATGAGGTTCGGGAACATCTCGCGGAAGATGATGTAGCGGCTGCCCGCCCCCAGGGAGCGCGCCGCGTCCACGAACTCGCGCTCGCGCAGCGACAGGGTCTGACCACGCACGATGCGCGCGATGTAGGGCCAGTTGAAGAAGCCGATGATGAACACGATCACCGCGATCCGCAGGCCGTTGCCCTCCAGGCCGAGCGCCTGGTCGGGGACGGCGCCGACGATGGCGATCGCGAACAGCAGCAGCGGGAAGGCCAGGAAGATGTCCATCAGGCGGCTGATGACGGTGTCGGTCCAGCCGCCGAAGTATCCCGCGAGCACGCCCAGCAGCGAGCCGAGCACCACCGAGACCAGCGTGGCGAGGAAGGCCACCAGCAGCGAGATCTGCGCGCCGGACAGGATCCGGGCGAAGATGTCGCGGCCGTTGACCGGCTCGAGGCCGAACGGGTGCTCCAGGCTGATGCCGCCCGCGGCCGCGGTCGGAGCGCTGGTCAGCGGGTCGATGAGGTCGTTGTTCGGGATGTTCGGCAGGTCGCCGAACAGCGCGATCAGGCCGCCGAAGGGACGCTCGGCGAAGATCGCCACCAGCGTCAGGAAGACCACGACGAAAGCGCCGATAATCGCTGCCTTGTCGCGTTTGAGGCGCATCCAGGCGATCTGGCCGAGCGAACGGCCTTCGATGGCCTTTCCGCCCGCCCCTTGAAGCACGGCCTCCGGCTGGGCCTCCATGGCCTGCCCGGAGACGTCAAGCGGTGCGGTCATACAGTGGCCCCCTGGATCCCAGACGACGTTGTCCGATGGACGCGCCCCCCGGGTCGGGGGCCCGCGTCCTGAGTCTACGAGTCCGTTTCACGGTCTCGTGACGCAGAATCTATGGGCTGATCTGCGCTGACTAGTCCCCTGGGGCGCTATGTGGCTCAACTGTGATTCACGTGCAATTCATTTGTTTTGATCTTCAGGCGAATGTCCGCAAGCCGTCCCGCTTCTGTCTCGGATTTGTGACATTGCACTGGAAGGTGACTGAGCGTCACCCGATCCCACGGCGCTTGAGAATCGCCTCGATGTCGGAGAAGTCATCGTCCGCGGCCGGCTTGCGGGCAGGCTCGGACTGCTTGCCGGCGGGCGCGGCCGGGCGCTTGGGGAGCGGCTGCGTGGCGGCCTGTCCGGCCGTCACGGGCCTGCCCGGCGCGGCGGGAGGCGCCGCCGCGGGGGCCGCGGGCGCGGCGGAGGCGGCCGTACGGCGGCCCCGCAGCACGCCGGTGACCAGGAACAGCACCAGGGAGAGTCCGGTCACGGCCACCCCGGCCCACACCATGGGGCTGAACACCGCTCCGGCGAAGAATCCGACGACCGCCGTGCCGATCTGCCACAGGGTGGGCAGCGCACCGGTCAGATAGGCCGCCAGCGGCAGCAGCGACCAGGCCACGCCGCGCAACCCCGCCACGACCCCCCGGCGGCGCATCGACAGGAAACTCAGCACCAGCCCCACCCCGGTCACCCCGGCGCAGAGCGGCAACCACGCGATCTGGTCGAACGACATAGTGGACCGCCCCCTCGTATCGGCTTACCGGTTCCATCCTGGCACGCCCCGCCGGGACGGTCCCTCCTCCTTGGGGAGGGATCATCCCTTAGGACCCGGCGGGACCGTCCCCTAGGGGACCCCGGGCGCCCGGCCCCGGAGGGAGCGTGGGCACCCGGCCCTGAATACCCCCGGCGCCCGGCCACGGAACGACGCCGGGCGCCGCCTCACAACCTCGCCGCCGAGCCATGCCCGGACCGCCTCACAACCTCGCCGCCGAGCCACTCCCGGGCACCACCCCGGCGCCCCACAGCCTCGCCGTGGAGCGGCACCGGGCACCGCCCCGGCGCCCGGTCAGGGTTCCCGGGCCGACAGCTCCCGCAGGACGTCGACGTCGATCTCGCGCAGGGAGTCGACGACGAGGCGGCCGGGCGCGGACGGGATCGGCAGCACGCTCGGCACCGCCACCACCCGGCAGCCCGCGGCGGTGGCCGAGGTCACCCCGTTCGGGGAGTCCTCCAGCGCGACGCAGCGGGCCGCGGCCACGCCCAGCAGCCGGGCCGCCGTCAGGTAGGGCTCCGGATCGGGCTTGGTCCGCGCGACGTCGTCGCCGGTCACCACGTGGTCGAAGTTGTCCCTGCCGATGCCCTTCAGGCACGCCTCGGCGATCGGCCGCACCGAGGAGGTGACCAGGGCGGTGCGCAGGCCCGCCCCCCGTACGGCCGCCAGCAGCTCGGCGGCGCCGGGCATCAGCTCCACGCCGTCGGCGAGCCTGCCGGTCATGCCCTCCAGCATCCAGGTCGCCACCTCCTCCGGGTGGGCGCTCGCCCCGGAGACCCTGAGCATGTAGGCCACGGCGGACGGCATCGAGCCGCCCACCAGGTGCTCCTGGTCGGCGGGCCCCCAGCCGCCGCCGAGCCGTTCCATCACCTCGGTCTCGACCTGGAACCAGATCTTCTCGCTGTCGACGAGGAGCCCGTCCATGTCGAAGAGAACCGCGTCCATACCCCGGAGAACCCCTTACGGTCAGACGTTGAAGTAGTTGGCCTCGGGGTGGTGGACGACCAGTGCGGACGTCGACTGCTCGGGGTGGAGCTGGAACTCCTCCGACAGGTTCACCCCGATCCGGGAGGGGTCGAGCAGCTCCATGAGCTGGACCTGGTCCTCCAGGTTGGGGCAGGCAGGGTAGCCGAAGGAGTAGCGGCAGCCGGTGACGTTGACCTTCAGCATGTCCTCCAGCGACTCGTCACCGCCGATCTCCAGCTCGCTGCGGACCCGCGCGTGCCAGTACTCCGCGAGCGCCTCGGTGAGCTGCACCGACAGGCCGTGCAGTTCGAGATAGTCGCGGTAGGCGTCCTTGGCGAACAGCTCGGCGGCGGCCTCGGAGACCCGGTTGCCCATGGTGGCCACCTGGAAGGCGACCACGTCGACCTCGCCGGAGTCCTTGGACCGGAAGAAGTCCGACAGGCACAGGTGACGGTCACGGCGCTGGCGCGGGAAGGTGAACCTGGTCCGCTCGTTGCCCGCGTCGTCGAGGATGATCAGCGAGTCGCCGTCGCTGACGCACGGGAAGTAGCCGTAGGCGACGGCCGCCTCCAGCAGGCCCTCGGTCTGCATCCGCTCCAGCCACATCCGCAGGCGCGGCCGGCCCTCGGTCTCGACGAGCTCCTCGTAGGAGGGCCCGTCGCCGCCGCGCGCGGCCTTGAGGCCCCACTGGCCCATGAACGTCGCCCGCTCGTCCAGGAACGCGGCGTAGTCGGCCAGCGGGATGCCCTTGACGATCCGCTCCCCCAGGAAGGGGGCCTTCGGGACGGGATTGTCGGCGGCCACGTCGGAGCGGGCGGGCAGCTCCGCCTCCGGGGTCCGCACCAGCGTCGCGCCGGTCCTGACCCGCCGCTCGCGCAGCGGCGGCAGGCTCGCGCCGGCCTCGCCGCGCTTCACGGCCATGAAGGCGTCCATCAGGCGCAGCCCCTCGAAGGCGTCGCGGGCGTAGCGGACGTCGCCCTGGAACAGCTCGGCGAGGTCCTGCTCCACGTAGGCGCGGGTCAGGGCGGCGCCGCCGAGCAGGACGGGGAAGCGCTGGGAGATGCCCCGGGAGTTCATCTCCTCGAGGTTCTCCTTCATGATGACCGTGGACTTCACCAGCAGCCCGGACATGCCGATGACGTCGGCGTTCTTCTCCTCGGCCGCCTCCAGGATCGTCGACACCGGCTGCTTGATGCCGAGGTTGACGACCTCGTAGCCGTTGTTGGACAGGATGATGTCGACCAGGTTCTTGCCGATGTCGTGCACGTCGCCCTTGACGGTCGCCAGCACGATGCGGCCCTTGGTCTCCCCCTCGACCCGGTCCATGTGCGGCTCCAGGTAGGCCACGGAGGTCTTCATGACCTCGGCGGACTGGAGCACGAACGGCAGCTGCATCTGCCCGGAGCCGAACAGCTCGCCGACGGTCTTCATGCCGTCGAGGAGCACGTCGTTGACGATCTCCAGGGCCGGCCGCCGGGCCAGCGCCTCGTCGAGGTCGGCCTCCAGGCCCTTGCGCTCGCCGTCGACGATGCGGCGCTTGAGCCGCTCCCACAGCGGCAGGCCGAGCAGCTCGGCGGCCCGGTCGGCCTTGACCGAGGCGGCGTCCACGCCCTCGAACAGCTCCATGAACCGCTGCAGCGGGTCGTAGCCCTCCCGGCGGCGGTCGTAGACCATGTCCAGGGCCACCTGGCGCTGCTCGTCGGGGATGCGCGCCATCGGCAGGATCTTGGAGGCGTGCACGATGGCCGAGTCGAGGCCCGCGTTGACGCACTCGTTGAGGAAGACGCTGTTGAGGACGATGCGCGCGGCCGGGTTGAGGCCGAAGGAGATGTTGGACAGGCCGAGCACGGTCTGCACGCCCGGGTAGCGCCGCTTGAGCTCGCGGATGGCCTCGATCGTCTCCACGCCGTCGCGGCGGGTCTCCTCCTGGCCGGTGGCGATGGGGAAGGTGAGGGTGTCGATGAGGATGTCCTCGACGTTCATGCCCCAGTTGGCCGTCAGGTCCTCGATGATGCGGGTGGCGACCCTGACCTTCCACTCGGCGGTGCGGGCCTGGCCCTCCTCGTCGATGGTCAGCGCCATGACGGCCGCGCCGTGCGCCCGGACCAGCTTCATGATCTTGGTGAAGCGCGAGTCGGGGCCGTCGCCGTCCTCGTAGTTGACCGAGTTGATGATCGCCCGGCCGCCGATCATCTCCAGGCCGGCCTCCAGGACCGCGGGCTCGGTGGAGTCGAGCACGATCGGCAGCGTGGAGGCGGTGGCGAAGCGGAAGGCCAGCTCCTTCATGTCCTTGACGCCGTCGCGGCCCACGTAGTCGACGCAGAGGTCGAGCATGTGCGCGCCGTCGCGGGCCTGGGAGCGGGCGATCTCGACGCACTCCTCCCAGTTCTCGGCGAGCATCGCCTCGCGGAAGGCCTTGGAGCCGTTGGCGTTGGTCCGCTCGCCGATCGCCAGGTAGGAGGTGTCCTGGCGGAAGGGCACGTGCTGGTAGAGCGAGGCGGTGCGTCGCTGTGGCGGGAGCCGGAGGTCGCGCCCATTACTCAACGTGTTTGCGTGAAAGTAAGCTGTGGCAGTACCCCAGCTCATAGCATCGATGCTATGAGCTGGGGTACCGTGGAGCTGGAACCAGAAGTTCGCAAGTGGCTTGAAGACCTGCCTTCGGCGCTGTTCGCAAGGGTGGCCTTTTATGTCGATCTTCTTGCGGCAGAGGGGCCTCTGCTGGGGGAGCCCTACACCAAGCAGCTGGACGGCAAGCTGCGCGAACTCCGGTTCCATCTCGACGAGCTCGCGATGCGCATCACGTATTGGATCGCGCCCGGTCGCCGGATCGTGCTCCTGACCGTGTTCCACAAGACGCGGGTACGTGACGATCGGGAGATCGATCGGGCTCGGCGGGCCATGCGTCGCTGCATCGAGTTGGCGCACGCCGTTGACGAGGAAGAAGAAGCGGTATGAGCGAACAGGGAAGCTGGCGGGAGCTCAGGGATCGCCGGATGGCCGAGCCGGGTGCAGCTGAGGCGTATGAGGCTGCGCGTATTGCCTACGAGCTGGGCAGAACGGTTCGGACGATGCGCGAGGGGCGGGGGTGGAGCCAGAGTGACCTGGCCCGGGAGGCCGGCATGACCCAGTCCGCGGTGGCTCGTTTCGAGGCAGGCGGGACCATCCCCACATTGCCGGTTCTGGAACGCCTGGCGCGCGCCTTGGACGCGGATGTCGAGGTCCGTCTGACGCCCCGGGCTCCCGCTGCTTGAGCTGAGATCCAATACGCCCGAAAACCACCGTCACGCTGTCGAGAGCCCTGCCGGACACTGTGGGGTCGGTGGCACCAACGTCAAGGTAGGTGACCCGTCCGAGGAACGGCGCCGACTTCACCGATACGGCTCGCGCCCGGCTTCCGGGGAGCCCGTACCCGCTTGTGGGGCTCGCCTCTGACTTCCTGGTCGTGAGTCATGTCCGTCTGCGAGGCTTCGCCGTTGCTCCTTTGTCGAGCTGGGAACTGATTCAGGTCGACCTTCTAAGGGCTGCTGCGCGATTCATGGCCGTTCTTCGCGCTGAGAGTCGTTTGGCCGCTCGATTTGG
>NZ_JBSFPS010000119.1:0-28326 GCF_053588315.1 Streptosporangium sp. NPDC003464
GCTGAAGGTCTACTAGAGCGCGCCGGAGAGCCGGCTTCGATGTTCTGGGCTGCTGCGATCAAGTCGACCACCTGTTCGTCTGCCCGGAAACCACCGCGGTCATCGCGGCGCGGACCATCGGAACGGAAGCCACCGCGGTCGTCACGGCGCGGACCGTCCGAACGGAAACCGCCCTGCGATCCGCCGCGGTCGTCACGGCGCGGGCCGTCGGAGCGGAAGCCACCGCGGTCGTCGCGGCGCGGGCCGTCGGAGCGGGAGCCACCCTCGGCGGGCCTGCCGTAACGGCTGCGCGAACCGTCGCGCTCGGCCCGGAAACCACCGCGGTCATCGCGGCGCGACGGGTCGGAGCGGAAACCGCCCTGCGATCCGCCGCGGGATCCGCCGGAGCGGGAGCCGCCCCGGGAGTTGTCGCCTCCACGGGGGCCGCCACCGCGCGGGGCTCCGCCACGGCCTCGACCGCGTCCATCACCGGACGGGGTGCTGCGCCTGCTGTTCACTACTTGTGCTCCTCTAGGGTTTCCACGTCATCGGGAAGGAACGGCGCCAGTTCGGGGAGCTCGTCGAGATCCCGCAGGCCCATCCGTTCCAGGAAGAACGAACTTGTCCGGTAGAGCACGGCCTGGCTCTCCGGTTCGGTGCCGGCCTCTTCGACCAGCCCCCGCGTCACCAGCGTGCGCATGACACCGTCGCTGTTGACGCCTCGGATGGCCGCCACCCGGGCCCGGCTGACCGGCTGCCGGTAGGCGACCACGGCCAGGGTCTCCAGTGCGGCCTGGGTGAGCCGCGTCTGCTGGCCGTCGCGGACGAACCGCTCCACGAGGGCCGCGCACTCGGCCCGCGTGTAGAACCGCCAGCCACCCGCGACCTCTCTCAGATCGAAACCCCGGCCGCTGTCGGTGTATTCCGCCGACAGCTCACGGAGTGCGGCGGCGACCTCGCCGGTGGGCCGTTCGAGGACCTGGGCGAGGGTCATCTCGCTGACCGGTTCGTCGACCACGAGCAGGATGGCCTCCAACCCGGCGCGCAGGTCCGGCTCGGGCACCACGTCAGTCATGGGCAGGCTCTCTCTTGGTGCTCTCGTCGTAGTCGTCGGCCACGGCGACGTCCCCGTCGTCGCTCCCGGTCCAGGTCACGTGCAGTTCTCCGAGGGGCTCCACCTGGTCGAAGGAGACGGCCGCCTCCCGGTAGAGCTCCAGGACGGCCAGGAAACGCGCGACGACCTCGAAGGTGCCGGCGCAGTCGGAGGTGAGGGCCCGGAAGGTCGCCCGGCGCACCCGCCGCAGCCGCTCGACAAGGATAACCGCCTGATCCCTGACATTGGCGAGCGGTTGGTAGATGTGGGCGACGGAGACCGACGGGGGCGTCTTGGGCGCGAAGGCCCGCTGGGCGAGCTGGGCCAGGCGCTCGGGGCCGATGCCCAGGACCAGCTCGGGCAGGAGGTCGGCGAACTGGGCCTCCATCGGCACGGTCCGCGGGTAGCGCAGGGCCTCCTCGGCCATCCGCCCGGAGAAGACCTTCACGACCTCCTTGTAGGCCCGGTACTGCAGGAGACGGGCGAACAGCAGGTCACGCGCCTCCAGGAGGGCGAGGTCCTCCTCGTCGTCGACCTCGCCGGAGGGCAGCAGCCTGGCCGCCTTGAGGTCGAGCAGGGTCGCGGCGACGAGCAGGAAGTGGCTGGTCTGCTCCAGGTCCCACTCCGGACCCCGGGCCCGGATGTAGGCGATGAACTCGTCGGTGACCCGGCTGAGCGAGACCTCGGTGATGTCGAGCTTGTGCTTGGAGATCAGACCGAGCAGCAGGTCGAAGGGGCCCTCGAAGACCTCCAGGTGCACCCGGAAGGTGTTGTCGGCCGGCTGCGCCCCGAGGGCGCCGTCGGCCGTCTGCGACTGCTCGGTCATCCCACCATTGTCCCGCACCCGGGACCGCAATCACCGCTCCAGCGCGGCCCACCTGGTGAGGACCTCGCGGGCCAGCTCGCGGTAGGCGCTGGCGCCGAGCGAGGAGGAGTCGAAGCTGGTGATGGGCTCACCGGCGACGGTGGCGTCGGGGAAACGGACCGTCCGGTTGATCACTGTGTGGTAGACCTTGTCGTCGAACGCCTCGACCACCCGGGCCAGCACCTCGCGGCCGTGCAGGGTCCGCGCGTCGTACATGGTGGCGAGCAGGCCCTCGATGACCAGGTCCTCGTTGATGCGCTGCTGGACCTTGATGATGGTGTCCATGAGCAGCGCGACCCCGCGCAGCGCGAAGAACTCGCACTCCAGCGGCACCATGACGCCGTGGGCGCAGGCCAGCGCGTTGATCGTGAGCAGGCCCAGGGAGGGCTGGCAGTCGATCAGGCACACGTCGTATTCGGGCAGGAGCGGCTTGATCACCCGGCCGAGCACCTGCTCGCGGGCAACCTCCGTGACGAGCTGGACCTCGGCCGCCGACAGGTCGATGTTGCTGGGCAGCAGGTCCATGCCCTCGACACCGGTCTCCATCAACACGTCCCTGGCGGTGATCTGCCGCTCCATCAGGAGGTTGTAGACCGTCAGGTCGAGCTGGTGGGGGTTGATCCCGAGGCCGACGGAGAGGGCGCCCTGCGGGTCGAAGTCGACCAGCAGCACCTTGAGCCCGGCCTCGGCCAGCGCCGCGCCCAGGTTGATGGTGGTGGTCGTCTTGCCGACGCCGCCCTTCTGGTTGACCATGGCCACGACACGCGCCGGCCCGTGCACCGTACGGGGGGGCGGGTCGGGAAAGACCGGACGGGGTCGCCCGGTCGGGCCGAGGACTCCCCCAGTGTGAGGGGTCCCGGCGGTCTTGGTGTCCCCCCAGGGATTCTCGGGGTTTCCGGGGGTCGTTCCCCGGACAGAACCGTCGGTGGTCACAGTCACCAGTCGAACCTCCCTGACGGCCTCGAACCGGACCGTCCGGACGGACACTATGGCGTCAACACGTATGCGGCAAGGCGGCACGCCCGGATATAAGCAAGGTCAATGCCGCGCGCGCGGGTGCGCCGCGGCATAGGCCTCGCGGAGCTTGTCGACCGTGACCAGGGTGTATACCTGCGTGGTGGTCACCGAGGCGTGGCCGAGTAGTTCCTGAACCACCCTAACGTCCACACCCCCGTCAAGGAGGTGCGTTGCGAACGAATGTCGCAAGATATGTGGCGAGATTCCCGCCAGTCCTCCGCGCTCGGCGGCCGCCTGGAGGACCTCCCAGGCGCCCTGGCGGGTGAGCCGGCCGCCTCTGGCGTTGAGGAACAGCCCCGAGGTGCCCCTGCCGTGGGCGGCGATGCCCGGGCGCGCCCGGGTGAGGTAGGCGCCCAGCGCCTCCCGGGCGAAGCGGCCCAGGGGCACCAGGCGGACGCGCCCGCCCTTGCCGCGCAGGCGCACCTGCTGGGTCTGCGCGCCCAGGTCGACGTCGTCCACGGCGAGCCCCACGGCCTCGGAGATGCGCGCGCCCGTGCCGTACAGCAGCTCCAGCAGCGCCCGGTTGCGCATCGTGAGCGGCGCGCCCTCCGGGCCGGAGGCGGCGATGAGCCGCTCCACGTCGTCCACGCTGATCGCCTTGGGCAGCCGCCGGAGCTGCCGCGGCGGGCGCACCCCGTGGGCCGGGTCGTGGTCGGAGACGCCCTCGCGCAGCGCGAAGCGGTGCAGGCCGCGGACCGCGGAGACGGCGCGCGCCGTCGAGCTGGCGACGAGGGCCTGGTGCTCCTCGTCGCCCTCTCTGAGCGCGGTCAGGAAGGCCGTGACGTCGGCCTCGGCGATCTCACCGAAGGTGACGCGGCCACGGTTCTTCAGGTGCTCCACATACCGCAGGAGGTCACGGCGGTAGGAGGCCAGTGTGTTGGCAGCCAGGCCCCTCTCCAGCGCCAGGTGGGAGAGGTAGCTGGAGAGGACGGCCTCCGTCTCGCTCAGGGTGTCCTCCTGTCATGCCTCCGGCGCGTCGGCGGGCCGCAGGGAGGCGAAAGCATCCGCCGAAGCGGCGTATGCGGCGAGAATACCGGCCACGGCTTGGGAATTGTGGATCATTCCCGCCAGGGCACGCCGAACCGCGTCGGACAGGGGAATCCAGACCACCGGCATGTCGACCTCCTCGTGCCGGTGGACGAAGTCGAGCTCCCCGTCGGGGATGGGGCTCAGACCCCTGGCGAGGAAGATGCGGGTCCGCTCGTCGGTCATCCCCGGGGAGGTGAAGGCGTCGATCAGGGTGTGCCAGGTCTCCGCCCGATAGCCCGCCTCCTCCGCCAGCTCGCGCGCGGCTCCGACGTGCAGCGGCTCGCCCTCCATGTCACGCAGGCCCGCCGGCAGCTCCCAGAGCATCCGCCGGACCGGGTGGCGGTATTGGCGGATCATCAGCACCCGGTCCTGCTCGTCGAGCGCGACCACGGCCACCGAACCCGGATGGACCGCGTAGTCGCGGTTGACGACCTCCTCGTCCTGCATGAGGACCGCGTCGGTCACCGCGGTGATGACGCGCCCCCTGAAGTGCTCCGTGGAGGAGAGGACCTTCCACTCCTCCGGGACGTCCTGGACGTCGAGCCCGGAGTCGCTCACTTGCCCCGCCCGGCCTTGGCCGTGCTGCCACGGCTGTCGGCGTAGGCCAGGGCGGCGCCGACCAGGCCCTTGAACAGGGGGTGCGAGCGGGTCGGCCGGGAGCGGAACTCGGGGTGCGCCTGGGTGCCGATGAAGAACGGGTGGACGTCGACAGGCAGCTCGGCGTACTCCACCAGGCGTCCGTCGGGCGACAGGCCGGAGAAGACCATGCCGATCTTCTCCAGGTCGTCGCGGTAGGAGTTGTTGACCTCGTAGCGGTGGCGGTGGCGCTCGTCCACCTTCGCCTTACCGTACAGCTGGCGGGCGAGGGAGCCCTCGGTGAGCTTGGCCGGGTAGAGGCCCAGCCGCATGGTGCCGCCCATGTCGCGCTCGCCGGAGACGACGTCCTCCTGGTCGGCCATGGTGGAGATGACCGGATGGGTGGTCTCGGGGTCGAACTCGGTGCTGCCGGCGTCCTCGATGCCGGCGAGGTTGCGGGCGGCCTCGATGACCATGCACTGCATGCCCAGGCAGATGCCGAGCAGCGGGATCTTGTTCTCCCGCACGTGCCGGATGGCGCCGAGCTTGCCCTCGATGCCGCGCACGCCGAAGCCGCCGGGGACGAGCACGCCGTCCACGCCGTCGAGCTCACGGGCGGCGCCCTCGGGGGTCTCGCAGTCGTCACTCTTGACCCAGCGGATGTTGACGCGGGCGTCGTTGGCGAAGCCGCCCGCGCGCATCGCCTCGGTGACGGACAGGTAGGCGTCGGGCAGGTCGATGTATTTGCCGACCAGCGCGATCGTGACCTCCTTGGCCGGGCGGTGCACCCGGCGCAGGAGCTGCTCCCACTCCTTCCAGTCGACGTCGCGGAAGGGCAGGCCGAGGCGGCGCACCACGTAGGCGTCCAGGCCCTCGGAGTGCAGCACCTTGGGGATGTCGTAGATGCTCGCCGCGTCGATGGCGGAGACGACGGCGTCCTCGTCGACGTCGCACATGAGGCTGATCTTGCGCTTGAGCGAGTTGGTGATCGGCCGGTCGGAGCGGCACACGATCGCGTCGGGCTGGATGCCGATGCTGCGCAGCGCGGCGACCGAGTGCTGGGTCGGCTTGGTCTTCAGCTCGCCGCTCGGCCCGATGTAGGGCAGCAGCGAGACGTGCAGGAAGAACACGTTGTCGCGGCCGACCTCGTGGCGGACCTGGCGGACGGCCTCCAGGAAGGGCAGCGACTCGATGTCGCCGACGGTGCCGCCGACCTCGGTGATGACCACGTCCACGTCGGGGCCGGCCATGGACCGGATGCGGTCCTTGATCTCGTTGGTGATGTGCGGGATGACCTGCACGGTGTCACCGAGATATTCGCCGCGGCGCTCCTTGGCGATGACGTTGGAGTAGACCTGGCCGGTGGTCACGTTCGCCGAGCCGTGCAGCTCGGTGTCGAGGAAGCGCTCGTAGTGGCCGACGTCGAGGTCGGTCTCCGCCCCGTCGTCGGTGACGAAGACCTCACCGTGCTGGAACGGGTTCATCGTCCCGGGGTCGACGTTGAGGTAGGGATCGAGCTTCTGCATGGTGACCCGCAGACCACGCAGTTTGAGAAGGCGTCCGAGGCTCGACGCCGTCAGTCCCTTACCGAGACTGGAGGCGACGCCGCCGGTGACGAACAGATGCTTGGTGTGTGCGGCGCTGCGCAAGAAGTCTCCCGTGGTCGTCATAGATCGGTCGGCACGCCCTGATAGCGGCCCACCTGTCCACGGACTCTCAGGTTATCAAACCGTTCCCCCGAACTGTCCGTACAACCCCACCACCCGTATTCCACTGAAAAATGACCAAGCGGTAACTTAGGCCGTTATGTCGATTCGTGGCGTGATACGGCGTGCCGCCGGCAGCCTCATTCACCGCGGCTGGGCCGCGATCCGGGCGGCCGGCACCGTGAGCCCGGCCAGTCCGGCCGGTTACCGCTTCCGCCGCCTCGGCGAGGGCGCTTGCCTGTCGTTCCCGGTCGGCGCGATCTTCGGCGAGGCGTGGATCGAGATAGGCGACCACACCCTGGTCGGCGAGCGCGTCTCCATCTCCGCCGGCATGGGTCCCGGGGTGGACCTGGGCCCGGACTCGATCGTGCGGATCGGCGGGAGCTGCTCGATCGGCCGGGGCAGCCACATCGTCGGCCACCAGTCGATCGACATCGGCGACCACGTGTTCACCGGCCCGTACGTCTACATCACCGACCAGAACCACGTCTACGACGACCCGGAGACGCCGATCGGCCGCCAGTGGCCGCGCAACAACCCCGTGGCCATCGGCTCGGGCTCCTGGCTGGGCACCGGCGCGATCATCCTGCCGGGCACCCGGATCGGCAGGCAGTGCGTGGTCGCGGCCGGGGCCGTGGTGCGCGGCGAGTTCCCCGACCACAGCGTGATCGCCGGCGTGCCGGCCAAGGTCGTCCGCCGCTACGTCGCCGGGGACGGCTGGCTGCCGCCCCACCTCAACGGCGCCCGCCCCGAATCCGCCGAGCGCCTCACGCACGCCGGACCCGCCGGATCCGTGAGGTCCGTCGAGCCCGCCGGGGTCCTGGACGCGGCCGGAGCCACGAGGCCCACCGGCCCCACGAGGCCCGTCGAGCCCGCCGGGGTCCTGGACGCGGCCGAGGCCGTCGGGCCTGCCGGGTCCGGCGGGCCCGTCGAGCCGCTCGGGTCCGGGTCGATCGGCGCCTGAGCCGGGCCGCCCCCTGGACCGAACAAGATTCTGGATTTACGGTCGCGGCATGCGCACCGCGATCTGCGAAAGATTCGGCGTCGAGTTCCCCCTCTTCGCCTTCAGCCACTGCCGCGACGTGGTCGCCGCGGTGACCAACGCGGGCGGGCTCGGCGTGCTCGGCGCCGTCGCCTACTCACCCCAGCAGCTCGACACGGAACTGAACTGGATCGACGGGCAGGTCGGCGGCCGGCCGTACGGGGTGGACGTCCTCGTCCCCGGCCGGATCGACGCGTCGGCGGCCGACCGGAGCGCCCGCCTCCTCGACTTCATCCCCGACCGGCATCTCGACTTCGTTGCGCACCTGTTCGGCAAGTACGGCGTGGGCATGCCCGAGCCGTTCACCGGCGCGATGTCGGCCTACGCCGACGAGGTGGGCCGCCGGGTGACCGCCGAGGGCGCGACCGGCCTCATCGACGTGGCGCTCAGGCACCCGATCGGTCTCATCGCCAGCGCGCTCGGCCCGCCCCCGCCGGAGATGGTGGCCAGGGCGAGAGAGGCGGAGGTCCCGGTCGCCGCCCTGGTCGGGACCGTCGAGCACGCCCGGCGCCAGGTGGCCGCGGGGGCCGACGTGATCGTGGCGCAGGGCTCGGAGGCGGGCGGGCACACCGGTGACATCTCCACCATGGTGCTGGTCCCCCAGGTCGTGGACGCCGTGGACGTGCCGGTGCTGGCGGCGGGCGGCATCGCCGGCGGCCGCCAGATGGCCGCGGCGCTCGCGCTGGGGGCCGAGGGGGTGTGGTGCGGCTCGGTCTGGCTGACCACGGAGGAGGCCGAGACCCTGCCCTCGGTCAAGCGCAAGCTGCTCGCGGCCACCTCCTCCGACACCGTGCGGTCCCGGTCGCGGACCGGCAAGCCCGCCCGGCAGTTGAGGTCCGCCTGGACCGAGGAGTGGGACGGGGCCCAGGAGAGTCCGGGCCCGCTGCCGATGCCGCTGCAGATGCTGCTGGCCGAGAGCGCGATGGCCAGGATCGGCCGGGCCGCCGACAGCGGCGACCCCGGGGCCGGCGAGCTCGTCAACTACTTCGTCGGGCAGGTCGTCGGCCAGCTGAACCGGGTCGGACCGGCCCGCCGGGTCGTCCACGACATGATCGAGGAGGCCGCCGCCACCCTGGAGCGCCTGCGGGCCGTCACCGACGGCGGGCACCACCCCGGGCCGTGACACCACGGTGACACCACGGCGCCGGCGAGCGTCACCACGAGCCCGCACGCCGCCGCGCCGGCGGGCCCCGTCCCGGGCCGTGACACCGCGCGGCGCCCGCCGGGCCGGGTCCCGGCGCCGGAGCCCGCCCGGACGCCCCGCCGTCGGGCCGAGCGGCCCGCCATCCGGTCGAGCGATCCGTCGTCCGGCTGAGCGGTCCGTCGTCCCTCTGAGGACGGAGGCGGCGTCACCCGCCGGGCGGAAATCGCCGTGTGCCCAGGTGGATTGGGGTGGATATCCCTTGTGAGGAGACAAGCCCCGCTCATAACTTCTCCGGTGTTCGCTCATGCCGACGGATATGGCGGAGCGGTTGGGGAGGGGATCGTGTTGAGCGGAGTACGTTTCGGCCGCCGACTGCTCGCAGCGGCTTCGGGGGGTGTCGCGGCGCTGGCCGTGACGGTGGTGCCCGCCGTGGCGGCGCACGCGGCCGACGACACGGTCAAGGTCGTCGCCAAGGGCCTCGACAGTCCGCGCGGGTTGATGTTCGGCCCCGACGGCACGCTCTACATCGCCGAGTCCGGCCACGGCGGCAAGGTCAAGTGCGCCTCGCCCCCGGCCCCGGAGGGCGAGAAGGCGGAGAAGACGTGCCTGGGCCTGACCGGCCAGGTGAGCACGCTCAAGGACGGCAAGACCTCGGTGCTGCTCGACGGCCTGCCCTCGGCGGCCAGCGGCGGGTTCGCGCTCGGCCCGCACGACGTCGCCCTCACCGAGAAGGGTGACCTGCTGGTGACGGTCGGATTCTCCGGCGACACCGCCTTCCGTGCCAAGCTCGGCCCCAAGGCCGCACCCCTGGGCACGCTGCTGACGATCTCCAAGAAGGGCCGGCGGATCTCCGTCGCCGACCTGGCCGCCTACGAGACCAAGCACAACCCCGACCGCAAGGACAAGGGCAGCGCGGTCGACTCCTACCCGTTCGGGGTGGCCCCGCTGCCCGGCGGCGGCGCGCTGGTCACCGACACCGGGGGCAACTCCGTGCTGCGGGTGGGCAAGAAGGGCGGCGTCAGCACCGAGGCGGTCTTCCACGCCCGCTCCGTGCCGGCCCCGCCGGCGCTGAAGATGCCGAAGGGCAGCAAGATCCCGATGCAGTCGGTCCCGATGGGCATCACCCAGGGCCCGGACGGCGCCTACTACGTGGCCGAGCACGGCGGCTTCCCGAACCCGGAGGGCTCCGCCCGGGTGTTCCGCCTGGAGCGAGGGAAGGTCACCACCGCCGCGCAGGGCTTCACCACGGTCGTCGACGTGGCCTTCGACGCCGAGGGCCGGATGGTCGTCCTGGGCTCGGTCGGGCCGATCCCGGCCGACGGCATGACCAAGAGCGCCGTCTACCGGATCGAGTCCGACGGCACCCGCACCGAACTTCTCCGACCCGGCACGCTGGTCACCCCGCTCAGCGTGGCCGTCGGCCCCGACGGCGCCGTTTACGTGGCCAACAAGGCCATGGTGCCCGGCAAGGGCGAAGTACTCCGGGTCCCCGTCCCGGAGTAGCCCTCACGGGGGACACGAGGGGCGCATCCCGCACGGGGTGCGCCCCTTGTCGTTTTCACCTCAGGCGATTCCCGGCGCCCGGCGGGATCCATCGGCGGCCGGGAATCGTTGAAGGAGGGGACGAGACGGAGGGAGGCGCGATGCTCGCGGCACTGACAGGTCTGGGGCTCTCCACCGCAGCGGGGCTGAACGCCTACATCCCCCTGCTGGTGGTCGGTCTGATCGCCAACTTCACCGATCAGCTACGGCTGCCGCAGGAGTTCGCCTGGCTGTCCAACGGATGGGTGCTCGGGATCATCGGCGTGCTGCTGCTGGCCGAGATCGTGCTCGACAAGGTGCCGGTGGTCGACAGCGTCAACGACATGATCCAGACCGTGGTCCGCCCGGTCTCCGGCGGCGTCGTCTTCAGCGCCACCGAGGCGGCGGCCCGGCTCGACGGCTCGACCTGGATGAGCCACAACCCCTGGCTGAGCTGGGTGCTGGGCATCGGGATCGCGCTGGCCGTGCACGTGATGAAGACGACCGCCAGGCCCGTGGTCAACGCCTCGACCGCCGGGGTCGGCGCGCCCGTGGTCAGCACGGTGGAGGACGCCGGATCGCTCGGCATCAGCCTGGTCGCGATCTTCCTGCCGGTCCTGGTCGTCGTCGTGGTGGCCGTGCTGGCCCTGTCCGCCTGGTGGGTGGTCCGCAAGGTACGGCGGCGCCGCGCGCTCCGGCGGAGCCCGGCGTGAGCACCATGCCCGGCCCGGACGCCGGGTCTCGGGCGAACACCACCGTGCCCGACATGAACGCGGAACCCGGCACGGACACCGGCCCCCAGGCGAACACCGTGCCCCGTGCGGACGCCGGGTCTCGGGTGAACACCGGGTCTCGGGTGAACACCGGGCCCGGCACGGACACCGGGCCTCAGGTGAACACCGTGCCCCGCGTGGACGCGGGGCCGGACCCGGACGGTGACCGCGCCTACGCGGCCGCGCGGGCTATGCTCGAAACACCCCGTTACGCCCCTGCTGGGAGGTGGCTTCGATCGGCACTTTCATCACCATCGTGCTGGTGATCCTCCTGTTCCTCCTCCTCATGGGGGCGGCTGGAATCTACCTGCTGGTCAAGGTCGGCAAGAAGGCCACCAAGAAGGCCCGCAAGGTGAGCACCCGCGTCGCCTCCCACATGGCGGCCATGGGCACCGGCGACGCGGCCGAGACCGAGCGGATGCGGCTGGACCTGCGCCGCGAGGTCGCCCTGACCCGCCAGGCGGTGGACCAGGCGCTGCACGACGGCTGGGGACTCGGCGACCTGCCGCATCTCGTGGCCGAGATCAGCACGCACGCCGACCAGCTCGACGCCCAGCTCGGCATCTACGCCCAGGAGCGCCGTGTGTCGGCCTATGTCGACCACACCGCACTGGGCCGCCTGCGCGACCACCACGCCAAGCTGACCACGGCCTGCGCCCGGATCCGAGCCGACCTGCTCAACGACCGGATGACGCACGCGGCCGGGGGCATCGACGAACTCCAGAGCCGCACCGATCTGGAGATCGAGGCGCGCCGCCGCGCCCCCGATCCCCTGGACCAGATCGACGAGCTCTACAACCGCACGATGGTCGAGCGCTCCCGCCCCGACGACCTGCGCTGAGCCGCCGCCGGAGCTCCCCGACGCCGGGACCAGGTATTTCCGGCATCGGCGGTCGGCCCGCCGCCCGCACCGTCGGCTGGAGCCCGCCGTCAAGGCCGGCGCTCCCATCGGGATACACCGTGGGCGGCCACGGACGTGCGTCGGCTCCGGCGTCATCGATCTCGATCTGAGCGGGGGACGCCCGGTTCCTCGGCCATGTGGGCGGTGAGCCGTCGGAGCGGACCCGCCAGGTGAGCGGGGCACGGCCGTACGCGGTCAGGCGGGCGTCAGCGCGGGCCGTGAAGACCTCCGGTCGGGTGAGGACGGTGATCTCCACCGCGTCCGGAGGTCTTCCTATCGATCAAGCATCAACCACGGCGTGTCACCGACCTGCCGGCCGCCTACGGCCAGGCGCCGACCGCCCCGTCAGAGGCGTGTTCCGGCGCCCCGCCGTACTGCCGGCACCGGCGGCCGGCATACCGCCACAGACGTGACGGCGTCCGCGCGCCGCGGCCGAGGCGATTAATCCGGTTGCGGACCTCTCCGGGTCCTGGCACGATCGTGCCCGTTGATCGCCGGGTGCACGGATGCACCTGGGCATGAGGATCACCGGGCGCGCCGGACGCGCCCATCGGGAAGGGAGGGCGACCGTGACGGTTTTCTGCGTCTTCTTCACGCCTCTGCCTCTCCCACCGGCCGTCAGCTGATCTGACCACGGCGCCGGTGGGCCTTCCCTCTTGGAGAACCCGCCGTGCCCAAGCGTTCAGAACACCGTCGTCGCGGCAAGAACCGTCTGGACGACGACGACATCGAATGGCTCGACAGCACCCCCGAGGACCTCGACGGCCCGCCGTCCGGTGACCGGTGGTCCACCTGGGATCTGAGCACTCCCACCGAGCGCGGCCCCCGGCCGCATCCCGGCTGGCTCGTCACCGAGCTGGCCGCCGTCGACACCGAGCTCGGCATCCTGAAGACCGGCAAGGAGGCCGACGTCCACCTCATCTCGCGAGGTGTCCCGGACACCGACCGGATCTGCCTGCTGGCCGCCAAGCGTTACCGCTCCGCCGAACACCGCCTGTTCCACCGCGACGCCGGCTACCTGGAGGGCCGCGGGGTCCGTGACAGCCGGATCAGCCGGGCGATGTCGAGCCGGTCCCGGTTCGGCAAGGAGATGATCGCCGGCCAGTGGGCCGGTGCCGAGTTCGCGGCGCTGTGCCGTCTGTGGTCACTGGGCCTGCCCGTGCCGTATCCGGTGCAGATCGTCGGCACCGAGATCCTGGAGGAGTTCGTCGGCACCCCCGACGGCGCCGCCGCGCCCCGCCTGGCGGCGGTCTCCGAGGGGCTGGCGGAGCTGTGGGAACAGCTTGTGGAGGCCCTGGTGGTCCTGGCCCGTGAAGGTCTCGCCCATGGGGACCTGTCGCCCTACAACATCCTCGTCCACGAGGGACGGCTCGTCATCATCGACCTGCCGCAGATCGTGGACGTGGTGGCCCACCCCACCGGCCCGGAATTCCTCGACCGCGACGCCCGCAACGTCGCCACCTGGTTCGCCGCGCGCGGGCTGGCCGCGGCCGACGCCGGGGCACTGGCCGGCCTCCTGCGGGCCGAGGCCGGCGTCCGCTGACCATCCGCCACCCACCCCGTCCGGAGGGCCACGGGCCCGTGGCAGCCTGCGCAGCCGGGTGCCGTCGAGGTCCGGTGGGCATGCCGGGACCGGTCCCCCATGACCACCGCGGCACCCTGGACGGGGCAGGGGGACGGCGCGCCTCCCCCACCGGCGGCCCGGGGCCCGTGGGGCGCCCCGGATCAGGAGACGCCGGCCTCCCGCATGTCGCGGACCTCCCGCTTGAGCTCCTTGATCTCGTCGCGGAGCCGGGCGGCGACCTCGAACTGGAGGTCGGCGGCTGCCTGGTGCATCTGGTCGGTGAGCGACTCGACCAGCGCCTCCAGCTGGGCACGGGGCATCTCCCCCGCGATCGCCTTGGCGTGCTGGCCGGCCTGCTTGACCGCGAAGCCCGGGACGGGGGCCTTGCCGCGCGACTGCTGGCGGCCGCTGCCGCCGAGGAGCTGGGCGGTGTCGGCGTCCTCGCGGTTCAGCGAGTCGAGGATGTCGGCGATCTTCTTGCGGAGCGGCTGCGGGTCGATGCCGTTGGCCTCGTTGTAGGCCGTCTGCTTGGCCCGGCGCCGGTTGGTCTCCTCGATCGCCCGCTCCATGGAGGGGGTGATCCGGTCGGCGTACATGTGGACCTGGCCGGAGACGTTACGGGCGGCGCGGCCGATGGTCTGGATCAGCGAGGTCTCCGAGCGGAGGAAGCCCTCCTTGTCGGCGTCGAGGATGGCCACCAGCGACACCTCGGGCAGGTCCAGGCCCTCCCGGAGCAGGTTGATGCCGACCAGGACGTCGAACTCACCCATCCGCAGCTCCCGCAGCAGCTCGATGCGGCGCAGGGTGTCGACCTCGCTGTGCAGGTAGCGGACCCGGATGCCGAGCTCCAGGAGGTAGTCGGTGAGGTCCTCGGCCATCTTCTTGGTCAGCGTGGTGACCAGGACCCGTTCGTCCTTCTCGGTCCGGGCCCTGATCTCGTGGACCAGGTCGTCGATCTGGGACGTGGTGGGCTTGACGATCACCTCGGGGTCGACCAGGCCGGTCGGCCGGATGACCTGCTCGACCACGTCGCCCTTGGAGCGGCCCAGTTCGTAGGTGCCCGGGGTGGCCGACAGGTAGACCGTCTGGCCGATCCGCTCCAGGAACTCCTCCCACTTGAGCGGGCGGTTGTCCATCGCCGACGGCAGGCGGAAGCCGTGCTCGACGAGCGTGCGCTTGCGGGAGGCGTCGCCTTCGTACATCGCACCGATCTGCGGCACGGTCTGGTGGGACTCGTCCAGCACCAGCAGGAAGTCTTCGGGGAAGTAGTCGAGAAGGGTGTTGGGCGCGCTGCCCGGGGCCCGGTCGTCCATGTGGCGGGAGTAGTTCTCGATGCCGGAGCAGGTGCCGATCTGGCGCATCATCTCCAGGTCGTAGGTGGTGCGCATGCGCAGCCGCTGGGCCTCCAGGAGCTTGCCCTGCCGCTCCATCGTCTCCAGGCTCTGGGCGAGCTCGGCCTCGATGCCCCGGATGGCCTTCTCCATCCGCTCGGTGCCCGCGACGTAGTGGGAGGCGGGGAAGATGTAGAGCTCCTCGTCCTCACTGATCACCTCGCCGGTCAGCGGGTGCATGGTCGAGAGCTTCTCGATCTCGTCGCCGAACATCTCGATGCGCACGGCGAGCTCCTCGTATTTCGGGATGATCTCGATCGTGTCGCCGCGCACCCGGAAGGTGCCCCTGGTGAAGGCCAGGTCGTTGCGGGTGTACTGCATGTCGACCAGGCGGCGCAGCAGCCTGTCGCGCTCGATCTCCTGGCCGACCTTGAGCGCGGTCATCCGGTCGACGTATTCCTGGGGGGTGCCCAGGCCGTAGATGCACGACACCGACGCCACCACGATCGTGTCGCGGCGGGTCAGCAGCGAGTTGGTCGCCGAGTGGCGCAGCCGCTCGACCTCGTCGTTGATCGAGGAGTCCTTCTCGATGTAGGTGTCGCTCTGCGGGACGTATGCCTCCGGCTGGTAGTAGTCGTAGTAGGAGACGAAGTATTCGACCGCGTTGTTGGGCATCATCTCGCGCAGTTCGTTGGCGAACTGCGCGGCGAGCGTCTTGTTGGGCTGGATGACCAGGGTCGGCCGCTGCAGCCGCTCGATCAGCCAGGCGACAGTGGCGGTCTTGCCGGTGCCCGTGGCACCCAGCAGGACGTTGTCCCTGTCGCCCGCCTTGACCCGCCGCTCAAGCTCGGCGATCGCGGCGGGCTGGTCGCCCGAAGGGGTCATGTCGGTGACGACCTCGAAGGGGGCCACCTTGCGCTGCAAATCAGTTACCGGCCTCACCCCACCCACTGTAGGCGGAGCCACCGACATTCCCTCCTGGACGCGTGGCGGACGGGCCCATCCGACGGGACGGGCCCATCCGACGGGACGGGCTCTTCCGGCGGGACGGGCTCTGCCGGTTCCCGCGAAACGGGCCCTTCCGGTTCCGACGGGACGGCGCCCCCGACGGATCGCCTCCGAGACCGTTTCCGGCGCCCCCCTTCCGGAAGATCCCTTTTGGCGGCCCCCTTTCGGCCCGCCCCTTTCAATCGGGCGGCAAGCCGTCCGCAAGCGGGATGCCCTTTACTGTCCTGCGTGCGCCCGCCTACCAAGCGTGATATATCGGGCTCTCGACATATATCTACCCCGGAGGTTCGATGTCCCGGCCAAGACAGGCCATGCAGTCGGCGATGGAAGCCGCGCAGGCGATAGGGCAGGGGGGCGATCCGCGTCAGGTGGTCGGCCAGGCGGTGGGTCAGTTCGCGAGCCAGGCCATGGGTCAGGCGGGCGGTGAGAAGGGGTTCGCGCTCAACCCGACCGACTTCCTGGCCGCCCGTGAGCAGGGCGCGTCCGTGGGCACGGTCATCGAGGCCCGCGGCGCGTCGCTGAACGAGGCCGGCGAGATCGTCAACCGCAGCTTCACCGCGAGCGGCCCGGGCGGCGAGCCGGTTCACGTGATCTCCCCGGTGGTGATCCCCAAGGGCACCACCGCCCGGGTGGTCATCCCCCTGATCGTGCTGGCGGTGCTCGGCCTGGCCGGCCTGGTCGCCACCGGGCTGCCCGACGGTGCCCGGGTGCTGTTCGGGCCGCACTACTGGGCCGTGCTGGTGCTGGCCGCCGCGTTCCTGTGGTGGCGGCGGAGCGTGGTCATGGTGCCCGAGGGCTGCAAGGCCCTGATCACCAAGTTCGGCAAGCTCGTGCAGATCGCCGAGCCGGGCCGGGTGACGCTGGTCAACCCGTGGAAGCGGGTCAGCTACATCGTCAACACCACCCGCGAGTATCCCTTCAACGCGCCCATCCGCGAGGCCCCGACCCAGCAGGGCGTCAAGGCCAGTGTGGACCTCTTCCTGCAGTTCCGGATCGAGGACCCGGCCGAGTTCATCTTCGTCCTCGGCTCGGTCAGCGGCTTCCAGGCCAAACTGCAGAACGCCATCAGCGAGGTCACCCGCTCCCTCATCTACGCCCAGCGCGCCGAGGACATCTACGACCTGGTCGGCGAGAGCACCCTGGGCATGCTGGACAACCTCAACCAGCAGTTCCTGCCCGCCGTACGACTCACCGACGTGAACATCACCCACGCCGAGCCGTCCAGCCAGGAATACCGGATGGACCTGGCCGCCCCGGAGATGATCAGGGTCGCCAAGGAGGCGTACACCTACGAGTACGAGCTCCAGCTGCGCAAGGAGCAGAACGAAGGTGACCTGATCAAGGAGCTCGCCGGACTGCAGGAGCAGCTGTCGGCCATCCACGCCGAGATCGCCGGATACCAGGCCCGGATGGACACCGCGCTGGAGCGCGCCTCCCACCAGGCGAAGGCGCAGGCGAGCCAGCGGCTGGTGGAGGCGGAGTCCACCGCCAAGGCCAACGCGGCGCTGCTGGAGGCGCAGGCGCTGGACATCCGGGCGCTGAGCGCCGCCGAGGCGCCGGAGATCCTGGACCACCGTTTCCAGCAGGACCTGCTCGACAAGCTCGAGTCGGTGGCCTCCCATCTGCCCCGCGTGGTGCAGGTCGGCGAGACGACCGACATCGATCTGCTCGCCCTGGCCAGGCAGCTCGTCGGCAGCCGCGAGACACAGCTGTTCTCCGCGGCGGACATGGCCGCCATCAGGGAACGGATCGCCGAGATCGGCAGGCGGGTCGAGGGTCGCGAGGCGGAGATCACCGCCCTGCTCAACCCGGCGGCCCCGGAGACCGCCACGCCCGCCGCGGCCCCGGAGATCGCCGCGCCCGCCGTAGGGGAAGTCACGGCGCCCGCCGTCAAGGAAGAGACCCAGAGATGAGCAGAGAGTTCTCCAAGATCAAGGAATCCCTGGCCTCCTGGTCGGAGATCCGCCAGCTGCTGCGCGGCGGTGAGGCCGGCCAGCTCGTCCCGGTGGTCATCCCCAAGGACCGCCGCGGCTTCGCCTGGGTGACGCTGCTGCTGCTGGCCGTCTACCTCGCCGGTACGGCGCTGCTGGCCGGCGGGATGTTCTCCGCCCTGGCCGCGGTCGGCGCGGTGCTGTCCCTGCTCGCGGCGCTGGTCTGGCTGTGGCGCCGGGCGATCATCGAGATCGAGGAGGGCACCACCGGCGTGCGCAGCCGGTGGGGCGCGATCGTGGGCACCCTGCCCCCGGGCCGCCACTACCTGTGGCTGCCGTGGGACCGGGTGGACGCGGTGGTGGACACCTCCACCGAGATCCCCTACTCCGCCCCGATCGCCGCCTGCCCGACCGCCGAGAACGTGCCGCTGAAGTCGATCGAGTTCTTCCTGAAGTTCCGCATCATCGACCCGGTGGCCTTCGTCCGGACGATCGGCGCCGGCAACTTCGACCTGGTGCTCAGCAGCGCCGTACAGGACGCCATCCGCCAGCGCAGCCGCCTCGTGCACACCGAGCGGGCCTACGACCTGCGCGGCTCGGACGTCGGCGACATGCAGGAGCTCCTGACCCGCCAGCTCGGCCGGTACGGCGTGCGGATCACCGGCGCCAACATCCCCGACGTGCAGCTGCCCGACCAGTACCAGCAGCACCTGGCCACCCGCGAGAAGGTCGCCAAGGAGCTGTCGGCCTTCGAGCGCGAGTGGGAGCTCACCCGCAAGCGGCGGATCGACACCCTGCTGATGGAGATCGAGCGCGCCAAGAAGACGCGCGACGCCCGCATCGTCGAGGTCCGGGCCGCCGCCAACACCGCGCGCAAGGACGTCGCGCGCATGCTGGAGGAGCACGAGACCGAGGCCCAGCGGGTGCGCTGGGAGATTGAGGCCAAGGGCCGGGCCCAGCTCACCTCCGCGGAGAACGAAGCCAAGGGGCTGCGCCGGCTGGCCGACGCCTACCGCGACAACCGGGCGGTGCTCCAGTACGAGCTGGCCCGCCGCCGCCTGGACGTCGGGGCCAAACTCGCCGAGCAGGCCCCGCGCCCCGTCGTCGTCCGCACCGACGGCGCCTCCGGCGACTCCTCCGCGCTGTCCACCATGCTCCTGGCCCAGATCCTGCCGCAGCTCGGCCGCGGGAACGGCCAGGTCAAGCCAGCCGTTGAACCCAACTGAAACCCACTATCCCCTTGGGAGTCCATCGATGGTGTTCCGTAAGCTGATGGCCGCGTTCGGCGCGGGTGTCGAGGTCGACACGATCCTGCAAAACTCCAACGTCCGTCCCGGCGAGGTCCTGCGCGGGCAGGTCAACTTCCGCGGCGGCGGCTCCGACTACAAGGTCGAGGGCATCTTCATCGACTTCACCGCGGTGGTCGAGGTCGAGAGCGGCGACAACGAGTACAAGTCGACCTACAGCTTCCTGCGCAAGCAGATCACCGGCCCGTTCCACCTCGCGGCGGGCGCTCCCCAGTCGGCCCCCTTCGAGATCCCCGTCCCGTGGGAGACCCCGATCAGCGCCGTCGGCGGCCACCCGCTGCGCGGCATGCAGCTGGGCGTCTCCACCGAGCTCGCCCTGGCCGGCGCGCTGGACAAGGGCGACCTCGACCCGCTGTTCGTCAACCCGATGCCCGCCCAGGACCACGTCCTGGGCGCGCTGGACAACATGGGCTTCCGCTTCAAGAAGGCCGACCTGGAGCGCGGCACCCTGCGCGGCTCCCAGATGCCGTTCTTCCAGGAGATCGAATACTACGCGGGCCACGAATACGCCCGGCACTTCAACGAACTGGAGCTGACCTTCATCGCCGGCCCGCAGTCGATGGACGTCATCCTGGAGGCCGACAAGCGCGGCGGCTTCCTGGAGTCCAGCCACGACGCCTACAACCGGTTCACCGTCCGCTACGACGACCACCCGGGCCAGGCGGACCAGGCGCTCCGCGCCGGCCTGCAGGCGATGGCCCAGCGGCGCGGCTGGTTCTGACCCGCCCCGTACGGCTGACGCCCCGGCCGCCGTTCACCGGCCGGGGCCACCGCCCGTCACACGACCGAGGAGGATCGCGTGGTTCAGGAGACGGATCTCGAACACGCCCGCCGGGTCGCCGTCGACGCCGCGCGGGCGGCCGGGCGGCTGATCACCGCGGGCGTCCTGGGGACGGTCGAGATCAGCCCCAAGGGCGACGACGGCGACGTGGTCACCGACCTGGACCTGGCCTCGGAGGAGCTGCTGCTGCGGCGGGTGCTGGCCGCCTTCCCCGACCACGCGGTGATCGCCGAGGAGTCGGGCCGGCAGGGCCCGGCGGGGTCGGAGTGGACCTGGCTCATCGACCCGCTCGACGGCACCAACAACATCGCGATCGGCCTGCCCCTGTACGCCGTGGGCCTGGCCCTGTGCCGTGACGGGCGCCCCGAGCTGGGGGTCGTCCACGAGCCGGTGACCGGCAGGACCTGGTCGGCCGTGCGGGGCCGGGGCGTGCTCGGCCCGAGCGGCCCGCTGGCCGCCCCGCCGCACCGCCCGGCCGGCGGCGGTCCCGTGCTGGCCTGGATCCAGGGGTACGGCGTGCGGCGCGGCGACGCCGTGGCCTGCGCGCTGAAGGCGGGGCTCGACAGGCGTGCCCGCCGGGTGCTGAGGCTCTGGGCTCCGCTGCTGGCCTGGGTGATGCTCGCCCGGGGGGACATCGACGGGATCGTCGGCTACCAGACCGGGATCGTCGACCTGCCCGGCGGCCTGCTGATCGCACAGGAGGCCGGTGTGGTGGTCAGCGCCTTCGACGGCACTCCCTTCGACTGCGCCCCGCTCGCCGGGGGCGGACGCGACTTCGTCGCGGGCCGGGCCGGGTTCCAGGAGGACCTGCTGGAGGCGGTCCGGGCCGTCCCCTGACCTTGACCTGTGGGACCTCAGCCCGAGTACGGCTCCCGCCGGACGCGGGGTCCCGGCTCAGGTGACGGTCCGGACGGTCAGCTCGGCTCAGGTGACGGTCCGAGCGGTCAGCTCGGCCCAGACCTCCTCCACCCGGGTCTCGAGGTCCTCCAGCGACCCCTCGTTCGGGATTACGAGATCGGCGAGCCTCAACCGGTCCTCGCGGCCCGCCTGGGCCGCGATCCGGGCCCTGGCGTCCTGCTCGCTCATGCCCCGCAGCTCGACCAGCCGGGCCAGCCGGATCTCGTCCGCGGCGTCCACGACGACGACCACGTCGTACATCGGGGCGAGGTTGTTCTCGGCCAGCAGCGGCACGTCGTAGACCACGATCGCGCCGTCGTCCGCCTGCCGCTGCAGCTCCGCCACCCGCGCCCCGACCAGCGGATGCACGATGCCGTTGAGGGAGGCCAGCTTCCCGGAGTCGGCGAAGACGATCGAGCCGAGTCTCTCCCGGTCGAGTGAGCCGTCCTCGCGCAGCACCTCGGCGCCGAACATCTCCACGATGCGCGCCAGCCCGTCGGTCCCCGGCTCGACCACCTCACGGGCGATCTTGTCGGCGTCGATCACCATGGCGCCCATGGACGCCAGCCGCCGCGACACCTCGCTCTTGCCCGAACCGATCCCGCCGGTGAGTCCCACCTTCAGCATGATCCGCAGCATACGCGGTGCGGTGCGCGCCCTGGGAGACCGGGACGGAGGCTCACACGGCCGGCCGTCCGGAGCGGGATGAGCCGATCACCCATCTCAGGAGAAAAATAAACAGACCGATCCTTTACCGGTGTCGCGATCACACCTGGAGCCCTCACACCTGGTGTTCCCTGCGCATGTGGACCAGGGTCAGGTGGTCGCTCATCCGCTCGCGACGGGTCTCGCGGTAACCGTGGCGGCGGTAGAGCCGCAGGTTGCCCTCCGACAGGTGCCCGGTGAAGAGGTCGAACGCCGCGGCGGCGATCTCGCCGTGGAGGGCCGACAGCAGGGCCCCGCCGATACCCCGGCCCTGCGTGTCCGGCGCCACCACCAGGCGACCGACCAGGCAGGTCGTGCCGGACAGCTGGCCGCGGACCGCGCCGACGATCCGCCCCCGGCTGCGGGCGACGAGCACGGTGCCGGTCTGGACGGCCCTGCGGACCTGCTCGGCCGACTCCACCAGCGGCGGGATGAACGGGTCGCCGTAGAGCTGGGCCTCACCCACATAGGCCGCCCGCTGCACGGTCAGGATCTCGCCCGCGTCCGCGGGCTCCGCCCGTCCGATCAGGGTGTCGGCGGGCTCCGTCCACTCGGTCGAGGTCACGGGGCAACGATATCGACCGGCATCGCCTGGCGGCGCTCAGGGTCCGGAGACGGGAAAGGGCCCCGCCGGAGCGGGGCCCTTCCGTGGATCCTCAGATCCTCACTGCTACGCCGACGTCAGCTCTGGCCGCCCGCGAGCTTCTCGCGCAGAGCCGCGAGAGCCTCGTCGGAGGCGAGAGCACCCGAAGCCGGAGCCGAGGAGCTGCTGGAGCTGGAGCCGGAGCTGGCGGCCGGGGTCTCACCGGAGTAGGACGTGGGGGCAGCCTCGCCCGCCTCGGCCTCGGCCTTGCGGGCCTCCTCCACCTGCTTCTTGTGAGCCTCGAAACGGGTCTGGGCCTCGGCGTACTGCCGCTCCCACTCGTCACGCTGCTTCTCGAAGCCCTCGAGCCACTCGCTCGTCTCGGAGTCGAAGCCCTCGGGGTAGATGTAGTTGCCCTGCTCGTCGTAGGTCGCCGCCATGCCGTAGAGCGTGGGGTCGAACTCGATGTCGGCGCCCGTCGCGCTCTCGTTCGCCTGCTTGAGCGACAGCGAGATCCGGCGACGCTCGAGGTCGATGTCGATGATCTTCACGAAGATCTCGTCGCCGACCTGGACGACCTGCTCGGGGATCTCGACGTGGCGCTCGGCCAGCTCGGAGATGTGGACCAGGCCCTCGATGCCCTCCTCGACGCGGACGAACGCACCGAACGGCACCAGCTTGGTGACGCGACCCGGGACGACCTGACCGATCTGGTGGGTGCGGGCGAACTGCTGCCAGGGGTCCTCCTGCGTCGCCTTGAGCGACAGGGAGACCCGCTCGCGCTCCATGTCGACGTCGAGAACCTCGACGGTGACCTCCTGGCCGACCTCGACAACCTCAGACGGGTGGTCGATGTGCTTCCAGGAAAGCTCGGAGACGTGGACCAGACCGTCGACGCCGCCGAGGTCCACGAACGCACCGAAGTTGACGATCGAGGAGACGACGCCCTTGCGGACCTGACCCTTCTGCAGGGTGTTGAGGAAGGTCTGGCGGACCTCCGACTGGGTCTGCTCGAGCCAGGCGCGGCGGGAGAGGACCACGTTGTTGCGGTTCTTGTCGAGCTCTATGATCTTCGCCTCGAGCTCACGGCCCACGTACGGCTGAAGGTCACGGACGCGGCGCATCTCGACCAGGGACGCCGGCAGGAAGCCACGGAGGCCGATGTCGAGGATGAGACCACCCTTGACGACCTCGATGACGGTGCCGGTGACGATGCCGTCCTCGTCCTTGATCTTCTCGATCGTGCCCCAGGCCCGCTCGTACTGAGCGCGCTTCTTGGACAGGATCAGGCGCCCCTCCTTGTCCTCCTTCTGGAGGACGAGGGCTTCGACGTGCTCGCCAACCTCGACGACGTCCGCGGGGTCGACATCGTGCTTGATCGAGAGCTCACGCGAGGGGATGACGCCCTCGGTCTTGTAGCCGATGTCGAGCAAAACTTCATCTCGATCGACCTTGACGACGGTGCCCTCGACGATGTCGCCGTCGTTGAAGTACTTGATGGTCAGATCGATCGCTGCGAGGAAGTCTTCCTCGGACCCGATGTCGTTGACCGCTACCTGCGGGGTGCTCGAGGTGGCCTCAGTGCTGCTCGTCATGTGTGGAATTGCTCCGAACGCGGACAGAAGTCGATGTGGCGAACACGCGGCAGGCCTCTTATCGTTCAGCCGAAGAATTCATCGGCGTGACCGAGCGCGAGCCCACTCCGTCCGAGACACGCGCGAGCCCACAGCGCAGCGATCAGCATATGAGACCAGACGAGTCTGGTCAATCTGGAGGCACGACACCTCGGAAACCGGCTTTAGTAGGCGTTGACCTGCCGCCTACGCTCGGAGCTGATGATACCCCGAAATTTCTGCGGCACGGAGATGCGACCGGGGTCGCCGTCGGCGGTGTAGCGCTTGTCGGGGTGCTTGTTCAGCCACTCCAGCCAATACTGCGAACACCACTTGCGGCACTCCCCCTTCTTGCCGTTGCTCTGGATGCGCTGGATGGCCCGCCAGTCGAAGTCCTTGGCGAAGGGCGACGACGACGGCTGCGCGCCGGCCAGGAAGACGCCCTTGAACGCGAAGCGGTCGCCGTCCCACTTGCCCGACTGCACGGTGGACCTCTTGCGCGGCATCGCGCCGAAGGGCAGCGCGAGCGTGGCGGACGGACCGGCGCCGAACTTCTCCAGCAGCCGCTCGACCCGGACGATCTGCTCGGCGACCTTCGCCTTCGACAGGCCCGGCAGGTAGGGGTGGGACCAGGTGTGGTTGGCCACCTCGAAGCCGCGCGAGGTCAGCCACTGCACGGCCCGCTCCTGGTCCCGCCGGTCGCGCAGGCCGAACGGTTCCCGGTTGACCCAGAAGGTGGCGACGGGGCGGAAGCCCGGATACTTCTTCGCGACCTGGTAGATGATCCCGACCGCGGTGTCCTTGGCCGGCATGCCGTTGCCGTCGAGCGCGAAGTGGCTCGCGTGCCCGTCGTCGAAGGTCAGCACGACCGGGTGCCTGCCCGCCGGGATGTCGATCTTCCCGGTGACGAACTCCTGCGCGGTGACCGGCACGTAGCCGTCCCTGGCCAGTTTCTCCATCTCCTGGCGGACCTGGGAGGGCGTGCGGTCGATGGAGGCCAGCCGCTTCTTCATGATCCGGTGGTACATCAGGATCGGGACCATCCCCGCCTCGTTGGCCTTGACCTGGCGGGCGGACTCCGGGGTGGCCGTGACCGGCGGCGGCAGGTCGGCCGAGGGCAGATCGGGCGACGGCGAGGGCGACGGCGGCGCGGGGGTGCCCGTCACCGCGCCGGTCGCCGGGCCGGCCATGGGGGTGGCCCGGGGGACGGCCGCCGTGGGCAGTGTCAGAAGCACCACCACTGCGGCGGCCACCACCACGACGTTGGCCACCATGATGATCTGCGTGAGGGGGGATTGACTCCGCACAAAACTCCCGTGCCCGTCGAGGTATCGGCTGAACCACCAACCCTAGAACAGACTCGGACAGGCCGGACCAATCATCAGTGGGCGGCATCCTCCCAGGTGTGGCCGACGCCCACCGAGACCTCCAGCGGGACCCGCAGGGAGTAGGCGGCGTTCATCCGCTCGGTGACCAGCTCGCGCAGGGTCTCCAGCTCTCCCGGCGCCACCTCGAACACGAGTTCGTCGTGGACCTGGAGCAGCATCCGGGAGGTGAGGGCGGCCTCCTTGAGGGCGCTCTGCACGTTGAGCATGGCGACCTTGATGATGTCGGCCGCCGAACCCTGGATCGGCGCGTTGAGCGCCATCCGCTCGGCCATCTCGCGGCGCTGGCGGTTGTCGCTGTTGAGGTCGGGCAGGTAGCGGCGGCGGCCCATGATGGTCTCGGTGTAGCCGTCGTGCCTGGCCTGCGCGACGATCGCGTTGAGGAAGTCGCGGATGCCGCCGAACTCCTCGAAGTATTCCTCCTTCAGCGCCCTGGCCTCCGACACCGGGATGTTGAGCTGCGCGCCCAGCCCGAAGTCCGACAGGCCGTAGGCGAGGCCGTAGTTCATCGCCTTGATCTTGGCCCGCATCTCCCCCGTCACCTGCTCGGGCGCGATGTCGAAGACCCGGGCGGCGGTGGCCTTGTGGAAGTCGTGGCCGGACTCGAAGGAGGCGATCAGCGACTCGTCGCCCGACAGGTGCGCCATGATCCGCAGCTCGATCTGGCTGTAGTCGGCGGTCAGCAGGGTCTCGTAGCCCGGCCCGACCACGAAGCCCTGCCGGATCCGGCGGCCCTCGACGGTGCGGACCGGGATGTTCTGCAGGTTGGGCTTCTCCGAGCTGAGCCGTCCGGTGGCCGCCACGATCTGGTTGTAGGTGGTGTGGATGCGCCCGTCGTCGGCGATCTCCTTGATCAGGCCCTCGACCGTGACCTTCAGCTTGGCCTGGTCGCGGTGCCTGAGCATGATGGTCGGCAGCTCGTGGTCGGTCTGGGTGGCCAGCCAGGCCAGCGCGTCGGCGTCGGTGGTGTAGCCCGTCTTGGTCTTCTTGGTCTTGGGCAGGTTGAGCCTGGTGAACAGGATCTCCTGGAGCTGCTTGGGCGAGCCCAGGTTGAACTGCTCCCCGACGGCCGCGTGGGCCGCCTCGACGGCCTGCTTCACCGCGGCGCCGAACTCGGCCTCCAGCTTGCCGAAGTGGTCCCGGTCGGCGGCGATCCCGGCCCGCTCCACCTCGGCCAGCACGGACACCAGCGGCAGCTCCACCTCGCGCATCAGGCGGGTGCCGCCGCGCGGCTCCAGGAACGCCTCCAGGGCGTCGGCGAGCTCCCGGACGGCCAGGGCCCGCAGACCCAGCTCCAGGGCCGCGCTGTCGTCCTCCTCCTCGAAGAGGCTGGTCTGGCCGCCGCTGTCGCTCTCGCCGCGCAGCTCCCGCTGGAGGTAGGCGCGCACGAGGTCCTCCAGCGGGAAGGCCCGCTGCCCCGGCATCGCCAGGTAGGCCGCCAGCGCCGTGTCGCAGGTCAGGCCGCGCAGCTCCAGCCCCTGCGCCCACAGCGCCAGCATGGGGCCCTTGGCGTCGTGCACGGCCTTGGGCCTGGACTCGTCGCCGAGCCATCCGCGCAGGGCCGCCTCGTCGTCCTCGGTCAGCGTGGTGGGGTCGATGAACGCGGCGCCGCGCCCGCGGGCCGCGGCGGGGCCGTCGGGCGCGGCGATCGCGATGCTGTCGATCCGGCCGGTGCCGCTGCCGTAGGCGCCCCTGAAGGCGAGCCCGGCCCGGCCCTCGGGCAGCTCCCGCAGCCATCCGGCCACCTGGCCGGGGCCGAGCACGACGGTCTCGACCTCGAAGCCCTCCTCGGCCTCGGACTCCGCCGGCAGGAGCGTCTTGAACAGCCGGTCGCGCAGCTCGCCGCGGAACTCCAGCGTGTCGAGGATCTTGTTGATCTCCTCGCGGTCCCCCCGGCCGACCGTCAGGCCGGAGACCTCGTGCTCCAGCGGGACCTCGCGCATGAGCTGGGTGAGACGGCGGTTCATCAGCACCTGGTCGAGGTGGTCGCGGAGCTTGTCGCCGACCTTGCCCTTGACCTCGTCGATCCGGTTGACCAGCTCCTCCAGCGAGCCGAACTCGCGGATCCACTTGGCCGCGGTCTTCTCGCCCACGCCTGGGATGCTCTTCAGGTTGTCGCTGGAGTCGCCCCGGATCGCCGCGAAGTCGGGGTATTGGACCGGGGTGAGCTCGTATTTCTCCTGCACCGCCGCGGGGGTGAAGCGGGTCATGTTGCTGATCCCGACCCGGGTCATCAGCACGGTGACGTGGTCGTCGACCAGCTGCAGCGCGTCACGGTCGCCGGTGACGACCAGCACGTTCATGCCCTGCCCGGCGGCCTGGGTGGCGAGCGTGGCGATCAGGTCGTCGGCCTCGTAGCCCGCCAGCGACAGGTGCGGGACGCGCAACGCGTCGAGCATCTCGTGGATCAGGCTCATCTGGCTGCGGAAACTGTCGGGGCTCGCGCTCCGGTTAGCCTTGTATTCGGCGTACTCCTCGTGCCGGAACGTCGGCTCCGACCGGTCGAAGCAGACCGCCACGTGCGTGGGCTGCTCGTCGCGGAGCACGTTGACCAGCATCGACGTGAACCCGTAGACCGCGTTTGTCGTCTGCCCCGTCGTCGTGGAGAAATTCTCCTCGGGCAGGGCATAGAAGGCGCGGTAGGCCAGTGAATGCCCGTCCAGCAGCAGGAGACACGGACGATTGGGGGTCGCTTCGCTCTTCGGCACACCGGAAGCCTAGTCTGCCGGGGCGACAGAAAACCTGGCCGCGCATGACAGGAGGCATCCCCTTGACCTTGCCAGACCTCGAAGAAGTGACCCGCCGCGTGGAAGAGGGGCTCGGCGCCTCCTACAAGAACACGCTCGTGGACCGGATGGGGATCGAGATCACCGAGGCCACCCCCGAGCGCGTGGTCGGCCGGATGCCGGTGGAGGGCAACATCCAGCCGTACGGCCTGCTGCACGGCGGCGCCTCGTGCGTGCTCGCCGAGACCCTCGGCTCGACCGGCGCGACCCTGCACGCGGGCCCCGGGCGGGTGGGCGTGGGTGTGGAGATCAACGCCACCCACCACCGCTCGGCCACCTCCGGGCACGTCACGGGTGTGGCCACCCTGATCCACGGGGGCCGGACGCTCGCCACCTACGACATCGAGATCACCGACGACCAGGGCCGCCGGGTGTGCACCTCACGCCTCACCTGCATGCTGCGTGACATCTGATCCCACAAGTATTCGCCCGTATCAGACCTCCCCTTTTTGCACTCTTGCCACATGAGTCGCTACCGTGGGTGACAGTGATGCCCGCGGGGAGGCCGAGTAGAAAACGTACAGGGTCGGGGAAGCTCTGTACGGTGCCAAAGGCTCCCCCGGGCTCGCACCGCCCGGCCGGCACGGCACGGCCCGCGCCACCTGGGCGCGGGCCGTGCCGGAACCGGCTGTCAGACGTCGGTGTGCGTGGGGTCGAGCACGCGGCGCAGGAAGGTCTTCGTGCGCTCGTGCCGGGGCTCGCCGATCACCTGGGCGGCCGGGCCGTCCTCCACGATCACGCCGCCGTCCATGAAGACCACCCGGTCGGCCACGTCCCGGGCGAAGGCCA